>CACYWW010000003.1 GCA_902778145.1 uncultured Ruminococcus sp. | reverse complement strand
CCCCTTTCCCCAAAACTCGGCAAGCTCGTTTCGGGGACCCTGTGGGGCGCCTCGGTGAAATCTTCGGGCGAAGCCCTCAGATGAAATCGAGCACTTCGCGCTCGATGAAATCAAATCCGTCCTCTTAACCCGGCGAAGTCGGATTTCATCGCGAAGCGATTTCATCCACCGAAGGTGGATTTAACCCGTCCGTAAGGATGGATTTAGTTGAAAAAGTCCGGCGCTTGCGCGTCGGACTTTTTCTGGTGCGGGTGACAGGAATTGAACCTGCATGTCCTTGCGAACACAAGAACCTGATGGTAACGTCCCCTCCTTACCGTGCTTATAATTCGGTTTGTGCAAAGAGGCCTACGTAACCGTTAATATTTTCCGAAAGTGTAGTCAGATACAATAGACGTATTGTGTCAATCTTCAAAATCAACGTCGCCAAAGGGAAATTCGATTCCGGACATGTTTTTCACCTTTTCAACATATGCCCCGAATCGCTCGGAATTCCGGATGCGGTCAAATGCGTGATTTTGAATGTGACACAGAATATAGTCGCGGTTATGGTGTGTGTACGCAAGATCGCGATTATAGACAATCTCATTTAAAAATGGATTATTCTCATATCTATGTTCACCGAGAGGAAGGTTATCTTCAAACAGGGCTATTTCGTACCATTTGTCCAACACCTCGAAGGTTTTGTCGTCATTTCCGATGGATGCGTAGCACTCTGCGAGGTGTGTATAAAGAGCCATATAAACGTAGCTGATCCACGCTTTGTCTCCAAGATAAGTTAGATCAAGGATCTTTTCAGCAGTTTCGTAGGCGAATATTCGGGTCTCCATTTCAGGGAATTTCATGTTCATAACAGCCCATGCCATGCCTTCACCGTAATATTTAAAAACCTGTTGGCACCAATAATTTTTCTTTTCATAACCATCAATCTTTGACAGCATTTCCGCTTTGAGCGTACCCCAATCACCGCCAATGTTTGCAATACGGAGAGCGTTTTCGGAATCGCGAAGACAGTTATAAATATGATGCAGAGCTTCCATTGTTCGGCTCCTAAGAGCATTATCAGTGCTTTCATCCATAACTTTTTCGTAAAATTCTGCGGCTTTTTTACAATGGCAAATATAATTTTCATCGTCATAGGCCTTTGCACAGTAGAAGTGCGTTTGCGCAATTTCAAAATGTATAGTGCTATTGTGGGGATATCTCGCGTACAGTTTCATCCATGCCTCAAGCGCATCTTCGTTTGCTGTTTCTAGAGCATCGCAGTATTTTCTCGTTTCTTCAATTTCTTTTTCCATGCCGTCCGGGCTGATTCCGAAAAGAACGTCAGCCGATACGCCAAAAAGTGCCGAAAGAGGTACAATGAGTGAAACATCAGGAGAGCAGATTTCCATTTCCCATTTTGACACTGCCTGCGCCGATATATTCAGTTTGGCCGCAAGATCTTCCTGCGTCATACCGCGCTCCTTACGGAGCTTTCTGATGTTTTGCCCAAGGGTAGTCATAATTTTTCTCCTTTGAAATAGTTTTCGGTACCGTTGAGAGTATTATAGCAGAAAATCAGGTTATTTCAACAGGTTAAATTTACAGAAAAACTCAACCGTAGGTTGAAATAATGCGTCGAAGATTTAGACGCCATTGAAGAAAAACACATATACCGCACTACTTTTTGTTTTCTGGAGTATAATTGGCAGTTACATCACCTTATGTGGCGAAGAAAGGCTCTGATAGTGCCAACTGCCCAACTTCCAAAAAATGGGGTAAACTCAGCAAAAAAGCCCTGAAAATCATCGACTTTCAGGGCTTTTTGTGGTGCGGGTGACAGGAATTGAACCTGCATGTCCTTGCGAACACAAGAACCTGAATCTTGCGCGTCTGCCAGTTCCGCCACACCCGCTTATTTTTTGTTGCCCGATTATAATACCACAAAAGATCGGTTTTGTCAAGGGGTATTTGAAAAAAAGCTCAAAGATCCGCGCGTGGTGTTTTCTATTTCTTTTTGCGTTTCAGTTTCAATATGAGCGCGAGAGCCGCGACGGCTGCGGCGGCGCCGGTAGCGATCAACGGGACGACGGCTTTACCGGCGCGTCCGTGCTTTGCGCCGTCCGTTTCGGTCCCGGTGGCGTCCGTCGCGGGGAGGGAGATTTCATTCTCCGTCACGGTATCCGTATCCGGCTTCTCTTCAGCCGTCTTCGGCTCCGACATATCGTAGACCGTGAGCGACTCGATCACACAGTCGCCGTCGGTGAAGAAGCTCATGCCCTCGTTTTTCGGATCCGAGCAGACAAGTCCGGCGACCGCCGCCTCGCCCCCGTTGCCGTAAACGTCGAAGCAGATACGGTCCAGCAGTATCCGCAGGCTTATCCTGTTTCCGTCTCGCGCAATCATTTCCGGCTCGTATACGCCGAGATATGATCCGGCACCGCTCTTCGTCTTATCGACGTAAAGCTTTCCCGCGGTCCTGTCGTATCTGACGACCAGCTCCTCGCGCCCCTCCTTTTCGCTCATTCTCAGCCTGAAGCCCGCCTCGGTCGCGGTGCCGAGCTTTATTTCCGCAACGATATCACAGCAGGACGAGCGGACGCCGTCAAGTATATTGCCGTCATCCTTTGTCACGCGCAGATCTTTTGCCGAAAAGATCACATCTCCCCGCGCCGAGTCGATCTCTTTGACCGGGTAGGAGAAAAGCTTTATCTTCCCGTCGACCGTGCGCAGGCTGTGTTCGAGCGGGATTGACTGCGCGGAATTCCAGTGCTTGTCAAGCCAGAAAAGGGAGGGATCGCGCAGCCAGCTGACCGATACGCACCGTCCGTATTTTTCGGACGAGAACGTTTGCGTGGCGTACGTTTCCGGCGCGGGATTTCCGGGGCCCTGATCCGCTATGCCGTTCAGAGCGTATATCTTATCGGTCTCAGGGAAGAACATCACAGTGTCGTCACCTGTCTTTTCCATGTGTCCTATGATATAGAATATGCCGCCTCCGGTATATACCCATTTGACGTTGTTTTCGTCTCCGTCCACGGGCAGCGGATAAAGGTCAGGACATTCCGAATCGAACGTTTTTCCGTCCGTGCCGACGGGTCTGCCGCAGTGCTTCCAGTTTATGAGATCCTTCGACGTGAATATGCGCAGATCGCCTACGGTCACCATCACCCATATGCCGCCGCCCTCGAAGGACGCGTCCTCATACCGGAACACCCTCGGATCGCGCAGACCGGATCCGTACACATTGCCCGGGTTTTTGACGACGGGATTTCCGTCGTACTTTATGAAAGTCCTGCCGCCATCCTTTGAATACGCCATGCTTTCCTTCGCGTAGCCGTAAGTTGTGTCGCCGCCGACGCTTGCGTAAAACAGCACCATGCGCGAGGAGGGAGGGGTCGTATCGTCAAACAGACCCGACGTGTTGTCGCGATCGATCACTGCGGAGCCTGACCACGCCATACCGAGCCTGTCCGGTGTTATCGCGAGCGGCAGCTCATGCCAGTTCACGAGGTCACGTGAAACCGCGTGCCCCCAGCTCGTCGTTCCGGTCAGTCCCTCTACTCCCGTGTCGAACGGTCTGTTGCACTGAAAGAAGAGATGGTATTCGCCGGTGTCCGCGTTGTATACGAGCCCGTTCGGATCGTTCATCTGATACGAATACGGGGTGAAGTGGAATACCGGGCGCGTTTTTTCTTTATACAGCGTATCCTCGTCGGGCTCCCGGACGATGTTCAGCGTGTACGCGGAGGACGCGGAGCCCGCTTTATCCGTGAGAGTGACGGTCACCGCGTTCAGCCCCTGTGTGAGCGTCACGCTCCTTCCGGTCCCCGACGTGAGGCTTCGCCCGCCGAGCTCCGCGGTGTATTTGTCTTCATCGAACACCGCGTTCACCGTGATCTTTTTGACGGAATACGGGACGTATGACCAGTACGTGCGGATATCGGGATCGAATTCTTTGTCAAGCCCGGCGCCGCTGACCGAAATATCCTCAGCTACGGGCGCCTCCGTTTCCGTCAGGATCACATTATTGAACGTCGCAGTTGTAGCGGCGGATACCATAAGCCCGGGATATCCGCCCTCGCAGCCCGATATGTGAACTCTCTTATAAAGCGTGCCGTTGACGGTGAATTCCGCGTCGCCCGTGGAAAGATATACCATCCTGAGATGATATGTCTCAGCCCTCTTGTCCGCGTCCGTCATGCCGGCGACCTCGATCCATTCGGCTGATCCATCTTTGTGTGTGAACACCATCACGTTGCCGTCTCCGCGCGCTATGAGAAAGCTGTAAAGACGCGACGGATGACCCGCCGCGCTTTCCGGATCGCGGACTCCGAAAATGATGCCGGCGGCGTGGTTGCCCTCCGCAAGTCCGATATCGGCTTCGTATATGAACGACACGTCGCCCGGGATCTGTCTGTCCTTCGCGTACGCCCAAGTATCGCCTCCGGCGGTGACGGCCGTGTAACCGTTTTCCGTGAAAGTCCAGGTGCCGTTTATCGGCTCCCAGCCGGTCAGGTTTGAGTTGAAGATGCTTTCTTCGCCGTCCGCGTATGAGCGGTCTGCGGCTGTTTTTCCGATGTCCGACGTCATTGAGTATCCTCCTTTTTTGTCCGTATCATTGTTTATCTCGCCGCCCGATGCGTCAAAGACCGGCGCGGCGGACGTACATACCGCAAAAGCCGCGGTCAGCGCCGCCGTAATGCGTATCATAGCTTTCATTCCCGCACCTCACGTTTTCTTAATTATCCCGGCGGCGTACCCGGCGAAAAGCGCGGCGCCTGCCGCCGCAGATTCCCTTTGCTCCGTTACCGTGACCTTCATCCCGAACACCTTTTCAAGCGCCAGCTTAAGAGCGGGATTGAGTCTCACCGCGTTGCCCGACGCTATAAGAGTCGTGATCTTTTCGTGCGGCAGGGCAAGGAACATTCCGTAAAGCTCCTCCGCCATGCCGATGAGCGTACCGGCGATCAGAGATCCCGGCGTATAGTTTTCCTCCGAGATACCGCTTATGACGCCGCGCACACCCGGATCCGAACGCGTGCCGCAGAACGACGTCCTTACGCGCGGCAGATCCGCTTTTTCGATCCCCTCCGCCGCGAGACGGTTCATCACCTCGTACTGTGACTTTTCCGTCATCCCGCAGGCGATCGCGTATTTTCGGAAAAAGCCCTCCGTTATCGCGTACGCTCGCCCGCCGCAAAGGGCGGAGCCGCTTATTATGTATCTGCCGTCTGTGAACGGACGGATCTCTATATCGGGCGTTGAGACGGAAAGCTCCGGAGAATCCGCGGGCACGGTTATCTGACTGCCGGTGCCGAAGTTGGCGAGCGCGGCGTCACGCCGTCCCCTTACGGCTCCGAGAAAATCCGCCTGGTTGTCACCTATCGGAACGGCGACCGGTATCCCGTTGAAGCTGCCCGCGATAACGTCGCCCGATACCTTCGGCAGTATCTTTTCCGGTATCCCGAGCTTCTTCAGCGCTTTTTTGTCAAAATCCTTGTCCCGAAAAGAATAGAGACCGAGGCTCGCGGCGTTTGAGGCGTGAGTTACGGGATGAGAAAGCCCGCACAGCCTCATCGCCGCGTAATCCATAACGGTGCAGATCGCCCGGGCACCGCGCGGCACAGCGTCCGCAAGCTTAAGCGAGTAATAAGTTGCGATCCCGTAGCCGTGCGGCACGTTGTACCCGGTCTTTTCCCGAATAATATCGCACGCAGAAGGCGAGCCCTTGCCCGCGCGTTCGTCCTGCCACGTATAGAGCGGCGAAAGCGCGGAGCGGCCGTCCGTGAACAGGATCCCGTGCATCTGACCGGATATTCCTATCGCGCAGATCTTCACGTAACGCTTCATTATGAAATCGAGCAGACGTCTGACCTCGCGGTATATCGCCTCAGCGTCCTGGATATGCTCCCACGCGTTGTCCGTCGGGAGCGCAAAGCGGTTCCGGACGGTATATACGTCTGATTCGCCGAGCCCAGCCGCGTCCTCAACGACGGCGCTTATCGTCGTGGTCCCTATGTCAAAGCCGACGATATGCGGCGCGGATCTGTCCGCGCCCGCCGCCTGATCCTCCCCGCCGTCTCCGCTTTCGGGCAGAGAACAGAGGAGCGCGCCCGCCGCGGGATCCGCCGCGAAGCCCGGCTCGTCTATAAGCTCGGCGAGCCTTTGACAGAGCAGACGCTGGCTTTCGGCGTTATCCGCCTCATCGCGCAGCTCCGCCAGGCGCTTTTCTACCATCTCGGTGCCGGAGATCACGCCGTTCTGCCAGAGCTGTATGTCCTGTATCGATACGCCGGCGCGGCGGAGCATCGCTATCCTTTGCAGTCGCGCGACGTCCTCGTCGCCGTACTCTCTGTAATCGTTGTCCGAACGCTCGACGGTGAGCAGTCCCTTCGCTTCGTAAAGGCGGACGGCTTTTCTGTTCAGCCCCGTCAGCCGTTCCACGTCTCTTATACGCATCAAATCTCCCCCTTCCGTAAATGATCATAAACTATGACCCCGGGTGACAGTCAATAGGTATTCCGGATTTTATAGTGTAAACATTTTGTGAACCGTAAAAGCGCCCGGTACGATGACCGGGCGCCCTGAATGTTCAGTTTGATTGGCTTCTGAAATACGGGATGATCCGCAGCGCGGCGTTTGAGATGTTCTCATCGTTCATGAAAGTCTCCATGTTGTACGCCACGAGTATGTGCGAAAGCGCCGGATCCGATAAGAATTCCTCCATATCGCCCGTATAAACTCTCATGTCAAGGACTATGAGGTCATAATGGCGGGCGAGGAAGGGGACAAGACTGTTGCCGAAGCTGTCCTTTATCAGGATCATCTTTTCCCTCTGCGTCTGCCCGTTGTCGGTCACTATCGTCACGGCGTTATTTCCGCCGTCGCCCGATCTGTCGCTTCCTATGAATACGCCGTATTTATCGTTTATGTCTCTGTAAACGTCCTGATTGTAGAACGCCCTGAGAGTCGTCAGTACGTTGCCGTAGCTGTCCGTTATCGTGCTCGTGTAGTTTTCGTCGCCGTCAAATCTGAACAGCTCTATCGTATCCATGCCGCCGAAGCACGCGCCGGCCTTCGCATACGTCGTTCCGGTGAATTTTTTAGTGAATACCTCGCGCCTGAACTGATCGAGAGCGTATGGCTCGCCGCCGAACGATCTGATTATATCGCAGTAGGCGTAATAAGCGCCGAGCGACGTCCAGTGGTGGTCGGTCTTGTAGCAGACGTATTCACCCGCGGCAAAACGGTTCTGAAGAGTATCCCTTATATCGACCGTGGTGACGCCGGATCCCTCCGCTGCCTCCTTCAGAGTTTGCCAGTATTCGTCGGCGTGCGTTGTCGCGTACGGGAATATCGCGGGCAGCGCCGAGCGCGCCACGTCGACCGTCCTTCCGGCGATCGCCGTGCGGATATCGATATTATCGGGCAGATATTTTTCGATGCCGGATATCATCCTTACGTTTTCTTTTATCGTTTCCTTCGCGTCCTCGGACGTCCTTGCCCGGGTCGAGCCGTCCTCTTCGATAACTACGCCGGAAACGGTATCCTTCTTGACGAGGTATTTCCCGGCGAAAAGCACGTCGTTGCTCTCACGCTTCAGAAGCGCTATCTCGGTCGCCGCCTTGACGGCGCGGAGCTGATCGCGGAACGGGAACTGATCGGCGTAGTAGTCTCCTATCTCATCTGAGAACACGGCGAAATAATCGTTGTAACTCTTGTCGGTCCCGACCGCGGCTTTGACATTGTCCCAGTTCGCCTCGGATCTGTATTCCGCCTTCTCGGATTCGGTCATCGTCATCATCCGCAGGTCGCGTTTGAGATCGGATACGATGCGGGAAAAGCTCAGATCGGGCGCCTGCTTAAGCGCTCTGTTCTCGGTCTTTGAGATCGCCTTGTCGGGAATGACGAAGAACGCTATGCCGAAGAAGAGGATGAACGCGCAGAAGACGGATATTATCGTTATATCCGTGCCGCGTGACTTTTTCCTCATTTCGATCTGACGGTCGAGCAGGATCTCCGCCTCGGGCTTTTTCTTCGGTTTCGGGGCGACTTTTGTCATGTTTTCTTTGTTTTCCATTTATATCGCCTCCTAAAATCTGAAGTACAGGAACGGGTTGAAGCTGCTGTCGACCATATACGCGGTACAGACGACGAGGAGCGCCGCGCATCCGACGGGTACGAGAACGCGCCAGATCTTTCCCGTTTTGTTTTCGTTGAAATAAAGCTTGTAGAACAGCTTCTTCGGCAGCGGCGTGCAGGCGAGTATCATGATCGCTATGAACAGCAGATTGCGCAGGATAAGATACGCGTCCGCGGAATTCGCGAAGCCCGCGGCGCCGACGCCGAACATGTTTTTAACGTAAGCCCAGCCCTCGCTCGTGTTTTCGAATACGAATATGAGCCAGCCGAACAGAACGATTATGAGCGTGTATACATGGCGGAAGAATTTCGGTATCTTTTCAAGCCATTTGAGAAGGAATCCCTTTTCCATCATCAGGATCACGCCGTAGAAGACGCCCCAGAGAATGTAGTTCCAGTACGCGCCGTGCCAGATGCCCGTCAGCATCCATACGACGAACAGGTTGCGGTACGTCTTGAAGAGAGAGCAGCGCGAGCCGCCGAGAGGGAAGTATACGTTGTCGCGGAACCAGGTGGAAAGCGACATATGCCATCTGCGCCAGAAATCCGTGATCGAGTCGGCGATGTAGGGATAGTTGAAGTTTTCGAGGAAACGGAAGCCCATCATCTTGCCGAGACCTATCGCCATATCCGAATACGCCGAGAAGTCGAAATAGAGCTGAAGCGAATAGAAGATTATACCGACCCACGCGGCAAGCACCGTGCGCTCTCCCATCGGAACGGCGCGGATGTTGCTCCACAACTCGCCCACCACGTTTGCGAGCAGGATCTTTTTGGCAAGGCCCGCCATGAACGTTCTGATGCCGGAGGCGAAAAGATCGACCGTCTCGGTACGTTCGTTCAGGGCGTCGTCAACGTCCTTGTAGCGGACTATCGGCCCGGCTATGAGCTGCGGGAAAAGCGTGACGTAGGCGCCGAAGGAGGTTATCTTCTTCTGCACCGACGCGTCGCCCCTGTAAACGTCGATGACGTAGGAAAGCGCCTGGAACGTGTAGAACGAAATGCCTATAGGCAGCGACAGACCGAGCAACGGTATGTTGACGCCGGGGATCTTGTTAATGATGCTGCCGACTATGAAGTCATAGTATTTGAAGAATCCGAGTATCGCCAGATTGAGAATTACGCTGACGACGAGAGCGGTCTTCGCCTTTTTCTTATCGTCCCTGTATTTGTCCACCATAAAGCCGCATATATAGTCGACTATGATCGTGAATATCATCAGGAACAGATAGATCGGCTCTCCCCAGCCGTAGAACACGAGGCTGATGACGAGCAGCCAGACGTTCCTCCATTTACGCGGGAACAGGTAATAGAACCCGAGCGCGACGATAAGATAGAGGAACAAAAACTCCAGTGTTGAGAAAACCATAAGCTGATCCGCCGTAAAAACGGCTCTCCTTATTATTTATGCTTTTCAGCTATCCCGTTAATTATAGATCAAAAATCTGATCAAATCAAGTGGGATAAAATTTTCGGGCTGTAAAAAAATACCGCCCGATTTTGGCTAAAGTGCACAAAATAAGACGGAACTTTTAATTTTAAAATATTGCAGTGTGACGCGTATTTCAACTATTTATATAAGGCGTACTTCACCCGAAGCCGCCCTTTGCCGGTCACGCCGGACTCTCCCGCGTAAAGGAACTTTCCGTGCCCCCTGACGGATACGACGTCTCCCGCCTTCAGCGTTCTCGAGGGCTCCCGGCATTCCGAACCGCGTATGAAGACGCGTCCCTCGTCGACCGCGCTTTTGCCGTCGGCGCGGCTCATGCCGAAAACGGCGGACACCACCGCGTCGAGCCGCTCCGAGGACGCGACCGCCGTGCGTTCCTCCTTTACGGACGACGCCCCCTCGGGCAGAGAAGAGACGGAGCATACGACGGCGGTGTGTCTGACGCGGTCGAGCTCGTCAAGTATGAGATCGCGTACCGACGACAGAACGAAAACGTATCCGCTGCCCGCGTGCATTACGATATCTCCGACGGTCCTGCGCTCGATCCCGAGCGAAAGGATCGCGCCGAGCATATCCCTGTGAGTCAGCTCCTCCGCGAATTTCATATCTTTCGGACTTATACGGATGCATTCAAGCGGAAAATCCCCGTCATCGCCGAACCGCGCCGCGCGGCGCTCGGCGCCTTCATACCCGCCGTACAGTACCGGAGCGGGATAATAGCGCTGTCTTTCAAGTATATCCTGCGACTGAAGGTCGAGAAAATCCGTGAAGACCGCGCGGTTTTCCGTATACGATCTTTCATACAGCTCATCAAATCTGTTTATCAGGTCTTTTTCTTCCATAAACGCGCCTCCTTTGCGGATTATAGCGCACCGCGGCGTTTTTGTCAATATGCCGCCGCTTTTTTTGATTTGTTTTAAATTTTACGCTTGACACGGCGCCGGTTGTGTGGTATCATAGTAAATTGAACAATTCTCATTGTATTTAATACGTATCAACATTTCAAAAGGAGTGCACGTTATGGCACAGTTCATCGATGAAAAGAGAAAAGAGCTGGAAGAAAAGCTCTGCCAAAGCGACGCCGCGGACAAGCTCCAGGGAGTTGAATCATCCTTCAAGAAAGTAATGAAGGAGTTGTTTGCGGAGATGAAAACGCTTCCGAACGATCAGAAAAAGGACGTCGGTGCGGCTATAAACGAATTCAAAAAGGAGTTTGAAGAGAGGATCGCCGCGGCAAAGAAGAAGCTCTCCGAAATACAGAAAAACGACGCGGTGATCGACCTCACCGTCCCGTCGCCCGAGTTCATACGCGGCAAGATACATCCGCTCATAAGAGTCGGACGTATGTTCGAGGAGGTCTACAAGGACATGGGCTTCAGCATCGCCTACGGTCCCGAGATAGAGAACGACCGTCACAATTACGAAATGCTCAATATGCCGTATTACCATCCGGCAAGAGACATGCAGGATACGTTCTATCTTGAATATCCGAAGGTGCTTCTGCGCTCGCACACGTCCTGCGTGCAGGTGCGTTATATGCTCGAGCACAAGCCGCCTTTCATGATAATCTCACCTGGCGTCGTCTACCGCGTTGACGAGATCGACCCCCAGCACACCCCGTGCTTCTACCAGGTCGAGGGACTTGTGGTCGGAGAGGGCATTAACCTCGCAAACCTCAAATGGGCTGTCATGGAGAGCGTCAAGCGCGTTTTCGGCCCGGAATACAAGGTAAAGTTCTCGCCGTGCTACTATCCGTACACAGAGCCGTCCGCCGCGGTCGACATGGGCTGCATCATGTGCGGAGGCAAGGGCTGCCGCACGTGCAAGGGCACGGGCTGGATGAGAGTCGCCGGCGCCGGAATGGTACACCCGAACGTGTTCGAAGCGGTAGGGTACTCGCGTGACACTGTCGGCTTCGCGTTCGGCTGGGGCCTGAACCGTCTTCCGATGCTTTACTTCAAGATAAAAGAGATGCGCAAGCTTTTCGAGAACGAGATCTCGCTCTGGGAACAGCTGTAAGAGGAGGCTTGTAAAATGTTCAAATTTTCATATAACTGGCTCAAAGCCGAATCAGAAATAGGCGCCGATTATGACGAGCTGCTTCACTGGCTCGACATCCAGGGCTTCGAGATCGCCTCGATCGAGGATTACGGCGACGATAAGGCGGTCGAAATAGAGGTAAAGGCAAACAGACCCGACATGCTGTCCGTTGCCGGCGTCCTGCGTGAGTTTTACGCGGGCAAGGGAAGAAGACAGCTCAAAAACTTCACCCCTGACGTTCCGCTTACTCTCGTTGACGACAACGGCGTCCTCAGCCATAAGATCGACGTAAAAACGCCCGACGTTCACAGATACTGCGCCGTCGAGATCCGCGGCGTCGACAACACGGGCGAGACCCCCGCGTATATCAAAGACAGACTCACGAAATCCGGCGTCGCCTGCATCAACCCGATAGTCGATATCAGCAACTACGTGCTTCTGCAGATCGGTCAGCCGATACACATTTTCGACGCAGACAAGGTAAAAGGCGACATCCGCATAGAAAACGTCCCCGCGCCGACGAAGTTCACGACGCTCGCGTCGACGGAAATAGAGCTGCCGAAGGGCGCGCTGCTCATCTCCGACGACGAGAACCCGCTCTGCGTCGCCGGTATAATCGGCGGCCACGCTCCCGAGGTCACAGCGGAAACGAAGAACATCATAATAGAATCCGCCAACTTCGACCACGTGATCGAACGCGTCACAAGCAAAAAGACGCATGTTCAGACCGCGGCGTCATACCGCTTCGAGCGCGGCGTTTCCGTCGCCACGGCGGTCCCCGGCGCACTTATCTGCATAGATATGATAACGAAGCTCTGCGGCGGCGAATACAATAAGACGGGATATCTCTACACGGACGGCACCTCGGCAGAGCCGCAGAAGCTCACCGTCACCAAAAAACGCATAAACGCCCTGCTCGGCTCCGAGCTTTCCGTTGAGCAGATCTGCAAGTACCTCAACGACTGCTTCTTCGGCACGGTATGTGAAGACGGCGAAAACATCGTCGTCACCGTTCCGGACTTCCGTCTCGATATCGAATACGACGTGGACGTCATCGAAGAGGTCGGGCGTATGTACGGTTATCAGAACATCGAGCCGCAGCCGGTCAAGCTCTACGCCCCGTACGTTGAGAATCCCGTAAACAAAAACGCGAACAAGCTCCGCGATATGATGGTCGGCTTCGGCTTTATCGAGGTGCTGACGTACGGCTTCATACCCGGAAACGCCATGCAGATGCTCCATATCAAAGAGGATTCCGAATACTACGGCGATATAAAGATACTCAATCCGCTGAACAACTTCTATGAGCTGATGAGACCGTCGCTCTGCTTCGGACTCATCCAGACGGCTATCGCGAATATGTCTGTCGGCAAAAACGATCTGCGGATTTTCGAGGTCGGCAAGCGCTTCTTCCGTCAGAAGGATCACGAGGACGGATATAACGAAAAGAACGTTTTCGCGGCGCTTATGACGGGCGTCAAGCTCGGACGCGGCTTCGGCATAGTCAAGGACGCGAAATTCAGCGTTTACGACGCCGTCAGCCTGCTTGACGCGATAATGCGCGAGTACAACATAAAATATGAGATCAGACAGACGGATGAGCTCGGCATGTTCGAGGAAGGCGCCGGCGGCGACATTTACGTCGGCGGACGCAGGATAGGATATATCGGAAAGATCAGCCGCGCCGTCCTTATGGAATTCGAAAACGGCAAGCTCGCCCGCGACGACGTCGCGTATCTCGAATTCTGCTTCGAGGGCTTCGGCGAATCGAAGAGGAGCATAGAGTTCGACAGCGATTATCCGAGCGTCACGAGAGAATATAACCTGCTCGTAAAGAACGGGATACACTTTACGGATTATGTGAAGGATATAACCGGAGCGTCGGACATTATCGTCAACGTCTCCCCGCGCGACGTATACACCGGCATCGGCGTACCGAAGGGCTTCACATCCGTGCTCGTAAGAGTGGAATACAACGATCCGACGCGTACGCTCGGCTTCGAGGAGATCGCGGACGTGGAAAAGAAATTCCTCAAAGCGCTGCTCGATAACCATAAAATAACGCTCAAACTCTGATAAATACCGCACCGTGGCGGTGTTTGGACGAAAGAAAGGCAATTATTATGATACTTTTGATCATGGCTGCCGGGATGGGTTCCCGTTACGGCGGTATGAAACAGATAGATCCCGTGGGAAAAAGCGGTGAATTCATCGTCGATTACTCGATCTTTGACGCAAAGCGGGCGGGATTTGATAAAGTCATATTCGTTATAAAGCCGGAAATGCGTGCCGATTTCGAGCGTACCGTCGGCTCGCGCGTGCGCGGCGTGAAGGTAATGTACGCGTATCAGACGCTTGACGACGTACCGGCCGGCGCCGTGATCCCGGAGGGCAGAGTCAAGCCGTGGGGTACCGGACACGCGGTATATGCGGCAAGAGATCTGATAGACGACAATTTCGCGGTGATCAACGCTGACGATTTCTACGGCAGAGAATCGTTCGAGGTGGTCGGCGAATATCTGAAAAACGCGTCGCGCGGCCGGTACTGCATGGCGGGCTTCAGACTCGAAAACACCGTCACCGAGCATGGCACGGTGTCCCGCGGAGTCTGCGAGGTTAACGCCGACGGGATGCTCACCGGCATAACCGAGCGCACGAAGATCGAGACCGGAGCCGACGGCATCGCGTATCTTGAAAACGGGGAGAGATTCCCGCTCAAGGCTGACACGACCGTTTCGATGAACCTCTGGGGCTTCACGCCGGATTTCAAGGACGTGCTTGCGAAAGGCTTCGAAAAATTCGTAAGAAACGCCGCATCGTCCGATAATCCGCTGAAATGCGAATATTATCTGCCCGCCGCTGTCAAAGAGGCGATGGACGCGGGCGCGACCGTAAAGGTGCTCAAAACCGGCGCAAAATGGTTCGGCGTCACCTACCGCGAGGACAGGGAAGCCGTCGTCTCGTCGATCGGCGCGCTGTCGGAAAAAGGCGAGTATCCGTGTCCCCTGTGGCGCGGCTCGATCCTTGTTACCGGAGGCGCCGGCTACATCGGCTCCCATACGGTCGTAAGACTGCTTGAAGACAACGAGGATATAGTGATCCTCGACAATTTCTGCAACAGCTCGCCCGACGTCATAGATAAAATAAAGACGATCAGCGGAAAGGACGTAAAGCTTTACGAAGGCGACATGCGCGACCGCGCCGTCCTTGACAGGATATTCAACGAAAACGATATAGAGGCGGTGATCCATTTCGCAGGGCTGAAAGCCGTCGGCGAATCGGTCGAAAAACCGCTTGAATATTACGACAACAATATAGGCGGCACCGTGACGCTGCTTGAAGCCATGCGTGATCACGGCTGCAGAAGGATGATATTCTCATCCTCCGCGACGGTATACGGGAACGACAACCGCGCACCGTTTACCGAGGATATGAAAACGTCCGCAACGAATCCGTACGGATGGACCAAGGTGTTCATAGAGCATATTCTTGAAGGCGTCTGCACATCCGATCCCGGCTTCTCCGCCGTTTTACTGCGGTATTTCAACCCGATCGGCGCTCATCCCTCGGGTCTTATCGGAGAGCGTCCGAACGGCATACCGAACAACCTCATGCCTTATATTATGAAGGTCGCATGCGGCGAGCTTCCTCACCTCGACGTTTTCGGCGACGATTACGATACGGAAGACGGCACCGGCGTCCGCGATTATATCCACGTGGTCGATCTGGCGGACGGTCACGCCGCCGCGCTCGGATACGCGAGATCTCACACCGGAGCCGAGGCGGTGAACCTCGGAACGGGCAAAGGCACCTCCGTGCTCGAGCTCGTCACGGCGTTTGAAAAAGCGTCGGGCAAAAAGGTGCCGTACGTAATAGCTTTGCGCCGCGCCGGCGATATAGCCGAATGCTACGCGGACGTATCGAAGGCGAAAGAGGTCTTCGGATGGACGGCAAAATACGATATTGACGATATGTGCCGTGACAGCGCGAATTTTGCGTTCAAAAACTGAAAAAACAGTAACTGAAAATCTCCTCACCGGGTAAAATAGTATAAAACCGGTATGAGGAGATTTTTTTATGCAAAACGCGGAAAAAAGAGAAGAAAGCGTACCCTTTTACGAGATAAAGCAGAGATACTGTTCAAAGCTCGACGGCAACGTAGTAATGCGGCGAAAGCTCGGGACGGACGGCGGATTCA
Organism: uncultured Ruminococcus sp.; assembly: GCA_902778145.1. Lineage (GTDB taxonomy): Bacteria > Bacillota > Clostridia > Oscillospirales > CAG-272 > UBA1248. The sequence continues at coordinate 60,859 of CACYWW010000003.1, read as the reverse complement.
CCTGTATGTCCTCGCATATCTGCCGTGAGAACTGCGGCTCGAAGGAGACGGATCATCCGGACAGACCGTAAGCCTTCGCGATCCTGTGCGCGGTACCGCGGCAGGTTTTGTCAGTGTTTTTTATTAAATCCCTGACGTAATCCCTTGCGGAATCGCTCTCGCGTCCGCAGGGATTTTTCAATACGGGAAGACTGAGCTCTTTTGACAGGGAAGAGATCAGCCTCTCGTTCGTCAGAAGGAGCGGGCGTATCAGCGTCAACGCCTTATCCTCGTATACCGTCGTCGGTTCGAGCGTGTATATACGTCCGCCGAAAAGCAGATTCATGAGCGCCGTTTCCGCCGCGTCGTCCTCGGTGTGACCGAGCGCCAGCTTTGCAAAACCGTTTTCGGAGGCGTAATTGCAGAGCGCGGCGCGGCGCAGTCTGGCGCAGAGGGAACACGGCTTTTCAAGTCCGTCTATCGCCTTGCCTATATCGGTCCTTATTATTTCGTAAGGTATGTCCTCGCGTTCCATAAAATCGCGAAGAGGGGAGAGATCGACGTCAAAGCCCATATCCACCGTAACGGCGGCGACGCTGAAGCTTTGCGGATAGAACGCGGAAAGCCGTTTCAGCCCGTACGAAAGTGCGAGCGAATCCTTGCCGCCGGATACGGCGCAGAGCACGCGGTCGCCTTCCCGTATCATACCGTATTTTTCCGCGCATTTGCGCAGATCCGACAAAAGAATATCAGTTTTCGTACTCACGGCAAAAGCTCCTTTTACATATAATGGTAAAAAACAAACGGAGAATGATGATGATAAAAATATTCATAGATCAGGGACACAATCCGAGAAACCCGAACTCCGGCGCGGAGGGGAACGGTCTGCAGGAGGCGGATCTGACTTATAAGATCGGGATAAGAGTAAGGGATCTTCTCAATGCCGATCCGGGCTTCGACAGCATCACCTCGCGCACCTCGCCCGACGAGATACTCGGAACGAGCAACGCTTCGTCGTTATCCGCCCGAACCCGCGCGGCGAACGAATGGGGCGCCGACTGGTTCATCAGCCTTCACTGCAACGCGTCGGATAATGCCGGGGCGACCGGCAGCGAGGGCTACGTCTACTCGCTTTCCTCGCCCGCGTACGCATTTTCTCAAAGTATCCTGAAAGGATTATACAACATGACCGGCACCGTGTCAAGAGGGGTTTTCGCGCGTCCGACGCTGTATGTTCTCAGAAAGACCGCGATGCCGGCGACGCTGATTGAAATGGGCTTTATCACGAACCCCGGAGAGGCGGCGAAAATGAACAACGATCCCGCCTCATATGCGCAGGGCATATATAACGGGATCGTTGATTTCTTCAAATGATCATCAGATCTTCAGTCTGCTTTCACGGTTAGCGATGAACGGGATGGCGGACACCGCCGCGGCGCCGATCACAGTGAGGATGATCTCCGGGATCATGTAAAGACCGTTGTAGAACGCCGAGTAGAATGCCGCGAGTCCCTGACCGGAGCCGAAATGCTCAAGCACCCACGCGCTGAATTTCGCCGCTCCTTCGCTCTGACTCGCAAAGCTGCCCTCCTCGGCGGCGTCGAAGTACCAGCCTGCCCACGCGCCGTAAAGGATCCATCCGGAGAAGAAATGGGAGATATAGCGGCAGACCATACCGACGAGCGCGCCTACAGTCAAAGCCGCCGTCGGATGCTTCATTTTCGAGAACAGCGAGGCGACGCCGATAACGGTGAACGCGACGAGATAATCGAGCATGATGGAGACGAGCGCCAGATACCATTTGAGCCCTTCGCCCGGGGCGAAAAGCTTGACGACGGTGGGAATGTCCACGAGCATCTGAAGGATCGAATAGATCAGAGTTGACGCAAAGCCCCACTTCACGCCGTGGCGGTAGCAGATTATCACCAGCGGCAGGGCGGAGAAAAGCGTTACGCTTCCGCCGAGATGACCGATCGGTATCTTGATGAGCGAAAGCACCGTGCCGAGCGCGATCAACGCGGCGCATTCAACGAGGACGCGCGTGCGCTCTTTGTTCTGAGGATGTGTTGACTGTGTTTGTTCTGACATTTTTTTGTTCCTTTCTTCCGGGAGAAAGAGGGCGGAGAATAATAAACGCCGCGTGAATACGCGGCGTTTTTATTTTCTCGGTTTCCGATACTCATTTACCTACGCCGGCATTATCCGGATCAGGCAGGGTCGAAACTTCGTTTCCTCTCAGCCGGGTATCTCACCCCAGCTCCCCAATATTTATTTCCTGTTTATACTACCACTATAGTGTTAAGAATTCCACTACTCGGATTTTAAATATCTTTTAATGAATTCGTCGCTCAGGATCGCGCATGTGTGGATAGAGCGGTACTTGCCCTTGACGAACATGGATGAGCGCGCGCAGCCCTCGTATTTCATGCCGAGCTTGTCCATGACCTTGCGCGACGCGTCGTTTCCGTCCATGTACTTCGCCTCGATCCTGTGGAGGTTCAGCTCCATGAAGCCGAACATCATGACCTCAAGCAGGGCCTCCGGCGCGTAGCCGTGCCTCTGATACGCGGGATTTATGACGTAGCCGACCTCGGCGGAGTTGTTGACGAAATCGAAGGAAGAGAAGCCGCAGGTGCCGATCATCTTTCCCTCCGATTTCAGCTCTATCGCCCAGTCGTAGAATTCGCCGTCATCGTAGCGCGTTTTTATATATTCAAGATATTTTTTCGTATGTATCCTGTTCGGGTGCGGCGACCAGAGGAGATATTCCGTAACGTCGTCGCGCTTCGAATACTCGTACATGTCCGCGCAGTCCTCCGGGCGCATGCGGCGCAGCAGGAGCCGTTCGGTGTTTATGTCCGGTATCCGTTTGAATCTTCTTATGACAGCTTCTTTTTTCATACCGTTTCTTATCCGATGGTTTTTCAACATTATATCCCCGGACGGGCGTTTTGTAAAGCCTTTTTTGCCGAAAAACGGGCAAAAATGAAAAATTTGTGCAAAACTCACAAATGGAGAAATTTCAACGCCGAATTTGTGCATGTTGCACAAAAAGTCGACTCGCGTTTTTATCATATTGACATACCCGATTTTAAAATAATTTAATAAAATCAGACTTAAAAGTTTTATATGATGACAGTGAAAAGATACAAAGCGGCGGCCTGAAAGATCAAAAATCCTGTTTTCTGCTTCAAAATTTCGCATATTTTTTTAACTTGAAAAAATACACAAAACCCGGATGATGCCGCAATACGGCGTAAATGTGAAAGCAGTCTGATAAAAAGAGGAAAATCGTGTTAAAAAAACCTCTCTTGACAACATAAAAATCTTGTGTTATATTATATATAAAATTACACGCGCGATTTCTCGTTGCGCCGCGTGTTAACGGATACCGTCATAATGACGGCACTTCGGATATTCATCAGGAGGAAATGCTAATGAGATCACCCAAAACGGCAAAGGTACTCGCGGTCCTTCTAGCGGTACTGATGCTGATCCCTACGGGCGTCTGCGCGTCTGACACCGGCACTGAGGTGAAGAAGACCGAAAAGACGACCATGGATCAGGTAAAGGAATATCTTTACAGCGAGAATTACTTTACCTACAAGAACGAGAAGGATTTGCAGGGCTGGAAGGATGCGTCCGGCTCGGGCGTCAAGGTCACGGCGGCTGAAGGCTATGTGTTTGAGCCCGACGCCGATTACGCCGACATGACGGTCGAAGTCTTGCAGGATCCCGAAAAGGGAGCCGTCCTTCATATGCCCGAAGCCGGCTTGACGACGTGGGAGATAGACGTTCCCGAGACCGGGTATTACGTCGTACGCATCGTCTACAAGCCGTATGAAACGAAGAACATCAACACATCGAATATAAAACGTGAGTTCTTCGTTGACGGTAAGGCTCCGTTCAGTGAGTCGTATTATTACGAATTTACGAGAAAATTCGTAGACGATTATAACGCGGATATGAAGCGTGACGACGGTACGCAGGGCTTCACACCCGACAAGAACGGAAACGAAAAGAAACCGCAGAAGATACAGGTCTATGAGTGGTCGGAATCTTATCTGATGGATTCGCAGGGCTTCGAGCTTCAGCCTCTCAAATACGCGCTGAGCGCCGGCAAGCACACGATCTCCTTCAACGCGACGATGAACGACATCATCATCTCGGAGATCTACGTTGAGCCGTACGCGGGGCTCCCCACTTACGAGGAATACCTGCAGGCGAACGGCTCGCAGGACGCTTCCGCGAACGCGAACGCGCCGAAGGTCCAGGCCGAGACGCCCACCTCCGAATCCGACCTCACGATCTACGCCATAAACGACAGAACGTCGGCGATCACGGAACCGCAGCACGCTTCCAAGCAGCTGCTGAACACCATTGGCGACAGCAAATGGCAGACGTTCGGTCAGTGGATCGAATGGACGATCCCGGGCAGCGAGATAACCGAAAGCGGTTATTATTACATCGTCCCGAGATTCAAGCAGTCCATACGTGAAGGTCTGTACGTTTCCCGTGTGCTTTATATCAACGGAAAGATCCCGTTCGAAAACTGCACCAGGTTACAGTTCAACTATTCCGACGACTGGCAGTGCACGCCTCTGAACGACGGCACGCAGGATCTCAAATTCTATTTTGAGGCGGGCAAGGACGTTTCGATAAAGATGGAGGTCGGTTACGGCAATATGTCCGGCACGCTCCGTCAGATCCAGGACTGCATCAACGATATGAACTCCATATATCAGTCCATCATCAGGATCACCGGTCCGAACCCCGACGAATATACGTCGTACGACTTCGCCGCGACGATCTACGATACGATCATCCTCATGAGATCGACGCAGAACAAGATCCAGGAAGTGGCGGATCAGTTCAAGAAGATACTCGGCGGTAAATCCGCGTCGGATATAGCGACGCTTGAAAAGATAGCGTACCTGCTCGGCAAGATGAGCAGCAAGGAATCCGAGATCGCGAAGAACCTGGCGAACCTCAAGGTCAACACCGGTTATCTCGGCACCTGGATCATGAACACGAAGCTCCAGGCGCTGAACGTCGACTACATCACTCTCCAGCCCGCGGCGAAGAGCACGAAGGCTTATCCGAGAGGAACGGCGGGCTTCTGGCGTTCGTTCGCCTTTGAGGTCAAGGCGTTCTTCGCAAGCTTCTTCACGGACTACAACTCACTCGGCTCCGTCGAGGACAACAACGACGCCGAGGCTGTTGAGGTCTGGATCTCCACGAGCCGTGAGGAGGCTCAGGTCATGCGTGAGATGATCGACCTTACCTGCCCCGTAAAGGTCAACCTGAAGCTCGTTGCCGGCGGCACGCTGCTTCCCGCGACGCTTGCGGGCGACGGTCCCGATATCTCACTTGCTATGGGTCAGTCGGATGTTATCAACTACGCGATAAGAAGCGCGGTCGAACCGCTGTACAAGACCGCAGACGGCGCCGATAACCTTTATTCCGACTATCTCGATATATGCGATCAGCGCTTCAGTGATCAGGCGCTCGTAGGACTCAGGCTCGAAGACCCGGAGAGCCCGACAAACTACATTTATTACGGCATCCCCGAAAGACTCGGTTTCTCGATGCTGTTCTATCGCAAAGACATATTCGCGGAGCTCGATCTCGAAGTTCCGCAGACGTGGCGTGATCTCTATGATATAGTTCCCACCCTTCAGATAAATTACCGTATGGTCGGGTTCCCGTCGAGCCTCGGCGGTCTTCAGATGCTGATGTATCAGCGCGGTGAAGACCTGTATTCCGATATCAACGGCGACGGCGTGATGGACGGCATGCGGATAAACATTGACTCAAAAGTCTCGCTGCAGTGCTTCGAAGAGCTGGTAACGCTGTTCCAGGTGTTCAAGTTCCCGCGCGCATACGACCTCGCAACATACTTCAGAATGGGCGAGATGCCGATCGCGGTTGCTGACTACCTGACCTACAACCAGTTCACGATCTACGCGACAGAGCTCCGCGGACTCTGGGAATTCACCCTGCTTCCCGGAACGATCGAGACCGATGAAAACGGCAAGACCCTGTACAATGACGACGGTACCGTCAAGATAAACAGCAACGCGCCCTGCTCTGTTGCGGCGACTGTCCTTATGAGAGACAAGAAGGGCAGATCCGATGAGCTCCGTAAGAATTGCTGGGAATTCATGAAATGGTGGACGGGAGCCGAGGCTCAGTCCACGTATGCGAAGCAGTATGAAGCGATAGTCGGTATGGCGGCGAAATTCAACACTGCCAACACCGAGGCTCTCCGCAACATGTCCTGGACGAACTCCGAGAGAAAGAACCTTGAAGCTCAGTTCGAGCACCTCAAGGGCACGCCGGAATTCCCGGGCGGTTACATCATAACCCGTTACGTAGACTTCGCGTTCCTGAACTGCTACAACAACAACGCCGATTCGACGAACTCACTGCTTGACCAGATACAGTACATCAACAATGAGCTGTCGCGTAAGCGTAAAGAATTCGGTCTGATAACGTATGAAGACTATAAAGCTCAGAATGAGGAAGCTCATCCCGAGTGGTTCGATTGATAATATAATATAGATTCATATAGTATTACGGCAAAATCTTAAACAGGAGATAATCTAACATGTCACAGAATACGGCAGTAAAAGAAAGAAAAGCCAAGCCGGTGGCACGTAAGGATATGACGCGGGCGCAGTGGACGTGGAAGGAAATGAAAAAGAACAAGGCAGGCTATATAATGATAGCTCCGTTCTTCATTCTGTTCTTCGTCTTCACCGTGGTGCCGGTCTTCCTTTCGATGATACTGAGCTTCACATCCTTCAACCTGCTCGAATGGCCGAAATTCGTGGGACTTGACAACTACGTCAGACTGTTCCTTGACGACGATATATTCCTTACCGCCATACAGAACACGCTGATATTCGCTGTCATTACGGGACCTGTCTCGTACCTGCTCTCGCTGTTCGTCGCATGGTTCATAAACGAGCTTCCTCCGAAGATGAGAGCGTTCGTAACTCTTATATTCTACGCTCCGTCCATCGCAGGCTCGATGTACCAGATATTCGGTATATTCTTCTCGTCGGACCGTTACGGTTACGTCAACGCGCTTCTGATCGAGTACAACTTCATAACCGAGCCGATACAGTTCTTCCAGAACGCGAAATACGTTATGCCGCTGTGTATAATAGTCGCTCTGTGGACGTCGCTCGGTACAACGTTCCTTTCCTTCATCGCCGGTCTTCAGATCGTCGATAACAGCCTGTACGAAGCGGGCGCGCTCGACGGCGTCAGAAACCGTTGGCAGGAGCTGTGGTACATCACGCTGCCTTCAATGAAGGAACAGCTGATGTTCGGTGCCGTCATGAGCATCACCGGTTCGTTCGGCTTCGGCGGCATAGTCACGGCGCTCGCCGGTTTCCCCTCGGTCGACTACTGCGCATGGACTATCATGCATCACCTGGAGGACTACGGCGGACAGCGATTCGAGGTCGGTTATTCATCAGCGATCGCTACGATCCTGTTCCTGATGATGATAGGATCCAACATGCTGATCAAGAAACTCTTATCAAAGGTGGGACAGTGATATGGCAAGAAAAATGCGTGTAAGAAACCATAAAGTCGTCCTTAACCGTTCTGCCGGAGGCGACGCGGGTATCACTGTAATGCTTGTCATACTCGGTGTTCTGATGTTCATACCGATGTACTTCTCGGTCATGACTTCACTGAAGCCGCTTGACGAGCTCTGGATCTTCCCGCCTAAGTTCTACGTCATCAACCCGACGCTTAAGAACTACGCAGACCTGTTCAAACTCATGAGTACGTCGTGGGTCCCGTTCTCGAGATACATATTCAACACGGTGCTTATCACCGTAGCCGGAACGTTCGGCAACCTGTGTCTCGGTTCGCTTGCGGCATACGCGCTTTCGAAGATACCGTTCCCCGGAAGAAAAGGCATATTCCAGATGATAGTTCTGTCCCTTATGTTCGTTTCCACGGTCACCGGTATCGCAAACTTCATCACGTTCTCGTTCCTCGGACTCGTTGACAACCTGCTGGCGATAATCCTGCCGGCGTGCTGCTCGACCCTGGGTCTGTACCTGATGAAGCAGTTCATGGACTCCTCGGTCTCGAACGAGGCGCTCGAATCCGCGCGTCTTGACGGCGCGGGTGAGTTCAGAGTCTTCTGGTCCATCGCAATGCCGATGGTCAAGCCCGCGTGGCTGACTCTGATAGTCTACTCGTTCCAGGGTCTGTGGAACACCGGTTCCTCGATCTACATCCAGTCCGAGCAGCTCAAAACGTTCAACTACGCCATACAGCAGATACTTTCCGCCGGTATCGTCCGCGCGGGCGCAAGTACCGCCGCGATGGTCATCATGATGATCGTACCTGTCACGGTATTCATCATATCGCAGAGCAACATAATCGAGACGATGGCGTCGTCCGGTATGAAAGACTGAGGAGGTATATAATAAATGAAAAATATTATAAGAGCCGCCGCGGTCATGTTCGTGCTGATATTAGCGGTAACGCCGCTTGCCTCGGCATACTATTCATATCAGACGTACACGTACGATATAAACGGCAACTACATGGAGTCTCCGGACGCGTACGTTCCGGATGAGATAGTCACAAGCGCGACCATGGGCATCACCCCGGCGCTCGAGAACCCGACAGACCTGTTCGTGGACGACAAACAGAACGTCTACATTGCCGACGCCGGCAACAACAGGATCGTGGTCCTCAACAAGCGCTACAAGCTCCGCTTCTACATCGAAAAGTTCACGAACTCCCAAGGAGTCCCGGACACGTTCAACAACCCGCAGGGCGTATTCGTAACGGAGAACAACATCTACGTCTGCGATACGGACAACAACAGGATCGTCGTGTTCGACCGTGACGCTAAGTTTGTCAGGATCGTCGAAAAGCCGATAGCGGACGAATTCGCGGTCGACGACCTCTACCGTCCCAAGGCGGTCGCGGTCGACAGATCCGGAAGAATGTACGTCGTTTCCGCTTCAACGTATCAGGGCATCATCGCCATGGACGGCGACGGCGTCTTCCAGGGCTTCATAGGCGCTCAGAAATCCCCGCTTTCCGCGTGGCAGATATTCTGGCGCAGGTTCCAGACAAAGGAACAGCTCGACCAGCAGCAGCAGAACGTCGCGTCCGAGTACGAAAACATCACGATCGATAAGAACGGCATGATCTATGTCACGAATATCAACCTTGATGAAGGCGCTCAGCAGGCGGCGATCACGGGCAAATCGAAGAGCGGTGAATACGCTCCGGTCAAAATGCTGAACACGCAGGGCAACGAGATACTGAAGCGCAACGGCTTCTATCCGCCGTCCGGTGAGGTCAGGATAAGCAACTCCGCATCCACGAGCACGAGCATCTACGGTCCGTCCAAGATCGTCGACGTTGCTCTCGGTCCGCAGGGAACGTGGAGCATCATAGACAAGACGAGATCCAAGATATTCACCTATGATGAAAACGGAAGCCTTCTGTTCATCTTCGGTGACCAGGGCTCCCAGCTCGGCAACATGGAAACGGTCAACGCCGTCGTATATATGGGCAACGACCTGCTCGTGCTCGATAACACGGCTGACAACATAACGGTGTTCAAGAGAACGGAATACGGCAACATCCTTATAAGCGCTCTTGAAAACCAGAAGAACCTCAACTATGACGAAGCCGCCGAAAACTGGCGCGGCATCCTCATGAGGAACAACAACTTCGACGAAGCGTACGTCGGTATAGGCAAGGCGTACTACAGAGAAGGCGATTACAAATCCGCCATGGAAATGTACGAGGCGGCTTATGAGACGGAAAACTACTCCACCGCCTTCAAGCAGCAGAGAAAGAACTGGGTCGCCAAATACGCGCTCATCGTTCCGCTCGTGGTGGTAGTCGTCATAGTCGGTCTGTACTTCTTCTTCAGATTCGTCGGAAAGAGGAACAAGGAAGTCGCTACGAGACCCGGCGGACGCAGATCCTACGGCGAGGAAGTCATCTTTGCCTTCCACCTTATGATGCACCCGTTCGACGGTTTCTGGGACCTCAAGCATGAGAAGAGAGGTTCGATCAGAGGCGGTCTCACGTGGCTCGCGATAGCGATAGCGTCGTTCACCTATAACGGAATCGGCACCGCGTATCTGTTCAACCCGAGCAGAGGATATCAGAGCGTATTCGGACAGATCATCTCGATCGTCGTACCGGTAGGACTCTGGGTCATAGCGAACTGGTGTCTGACCACGCTGTTCGAGGGCGAAGGAAGCCTGAAGGACATCTTCATAGCGACCTGCTATTCCCTCGTTCCGATCCCGCTGTGCATCATCCCGGCGACGATCCTCTCGCACGTGCTCAGCCTTTCCGAAGGCAAGGTCCTCGGACTGATCACCGGCGTCATGTGGGTCTGGGTCGGTATGCTCGTGTTCTTCGGATCACAGGTAACTCACGACTATTCGTTCATGAAGAACATCTTCACCACGCTCGGCACCATAATCGGTATGGCGTTCATAATGTTCGTGGCGCTCCTGTTCACCAACCTTATACAGAAGATCGTAGGTTTCGTGGCTAACATAGTCACCGAGATCTCATACAGAATTTAGAAAGGATGGGAGGAAAACAGAATATGAAAAAAATACTCTCAGCCTTGCTTGCTGTCCTGATGGCGGCAAGTGTGTTCACGGCGATACTCACTCCCCGCATGAGAGTCGAAGCGGCGAAGACCGACGAAGCCTCAAGCGAAACAGAGGATGAGCCGGAAGACAAAAGCATAGACATCCTCAAGGTCGTCTACAAGACGCCCGAGGATAAGCTCAAGGACATGAAGCTCCGTACCGAAAACGATAATTACGAGCTTTACGTCAGAGCGACATACGGCGAGGTCGCCATAAGAGACAAGAGAACGGGTCAGATCCTGTTCAGCAATCCCTACGACATAGCGTCGACCAAGGGTTCCGCGGATACAAAAGCGGAGCTGATGTCGCAGATAGTCCTTCAGTTCACCACCGGTTCGAAGACGACTGTTTACAACAGCTATACAGAAGCGGCGAAGCGTGAACAGATAATCGTCAAGAACATCAAGAACGGCGTCCGTGTCGAATACACACTCGGCAAGACTCAGACGAGATGGCTCGTTCCTCAGATGATCACCGACGAGCGTTTCCAGGAAATGATCCTCGATCCGATCCGTGAGAACACAAAGGATCTCTCGGAGCGTGACAGGGACTTCATTCTCAACAAGTTTGCAAACGGCTTCTATTCCGAGAAGAACATCAACGACCCGACGCTGAGCAAGAGCGGACGCGATTCGATACTCGCTCAGTGGCCGATACTGAAGAAGTATTCGTCCATCTGGGTCCTCGGTACCGATACGAAGGACCGTGAGTTCAACATGCTCGAGGGTTACATTAAGATGTACGCCCCGGATTACAGCTATGAAGAGCTTGACTACGACCATGATATAACCGAATTCGAGGTGGCGGCGGCTTCTCAGCCTCTGTTCAGAATGGCGATAGAGTACACGCTCACCGATACGGGACTCAACCAGACTCTGTCTGCGAAGAGCATAAGCTTCGACGAGAACGTATACACGCTCGACTATCTGCAGGTCAACCCGTGGTTCGGCTGCGGCAACGGTACACGCAAGGGCTTCACCCTGATACCCGACGGCAGCGGCACGCTCACGAGATTTGAGGACGTCAGCAGACCTCTGAACATCACGTCGAACGTCTACGGACCCGACTACGCATACTACACCACGGATCCGGCGCACCGCCAGATGATGAGATTCCCGGTCTACGGCGTTGTTGAAAACTTCAGCAGCAGGACGGTCAAAGCCGTCAAGGTCCCGCTTCCCGAATCAGAATGGTTTTATGACCAGTTCGGCTTCCTGATCAAGGAAAAGACGGTCATGCAGGCGACTGAAGTCACGGATAACAGAGGTTACTTCGCTATCCTGACCGAAGGCGACGCGCTTGCGCAGATCTCCACCGTGAACGGTGCCGGTGCGACGCACGTTTACAGCACGGTGCAGACAAAATTCTTCCCCAGACCTACCGACTCCTACAGCCTGCGTGAGGCTATGGGCGCGGCGGCTGACGACGCGATGTGGACAGTCTCGGCAAAGAGAAAGTACACCGGAAACTACACAGTCAAATACTTCATGCTTTCCGATGACGAAAAGGTCGCGGAGTATTACGCCGGACTTGAGGAGAGCGGAGAAAAGGATGAAAAGTCCAAATTCTATTCCGCAAGCTACATGGGCATGGTCAACGCCTGCCGTGATTACCTTGAATCGAACGGCGTACTCAACAGGCTCACATCAAGCGACGTCAAGTCGGATATACCGCTGGTACTTGAGACGCTCGGTACGATAGAGACCGAAGACCAGATCCTCAGCGTACCTGTAACGGTTAAGAAGCCGCTCACATCCTTTGATGACGTCAAGGAGATGTACGGAACGCTTTCCGAAAAAGGTATAACGAACATCAAGTTCAAGCTCACAGGCTACGCAAACGGCGGTATGTACGCCACCGTACCTTACAATCTCAAATGGGAAAAGAAGGTCGGCGGAGCCAAGGGCTTCAAAAACCTGATGGAATTCGCCAAGGAGAAGGATATAGAGATCTTCCCCGAATTCGAATTCACGTACCTCAACAACACGTCGATGTTCGACGGCTTCTCCTATAAGAAGCACGCGGCGAAGACGATGGATAACCGTTATCCGAGATCCTACTATTACGATCCCGCTTATCAGATGACGAGAAGATGGGGTCCCAACCTCATATCCACGTCCGTATTCAGCTACTTCTACGAGCACTTCGCTCCCAAGCTTCTGAAATACGCTCCGTCCGGCATATCCGTCGGAACGCTCGGATCGGATCTGAACTCCGACTTCGATAAGAAGGATCCGTACAACAGAGAAGATTCAAAGAGCCTGATCAAGGATCTGCTCGCTCAGATCAGTGAGGACTTCGGCAACGTGATGATAAACGGCGGCAACATGTATTCGGTACAGTATGCCGACTACATACTTGCAACGCCGCTCGATTCCAGCCAGTACCTCAGAACGAGTGAAGCGATACCCTTCATGGGCATGGTGCTCCACGGATACGTTCAGTTCTCGGGCGAGGCTCTCAACATGGCGGGCGATATTGATTACGAGATACTCAAGGCCGTGGAGAACGGCGCGGTCCCGTACTTCATGCTCGCGTATGAGAACACCGATATACTCAAGAAAGACACCGAATACAAGAAGATGTATTCAGTCAACTTCAAGATCTGGGCAGAGTCCGGTCTTGTTGAAAAATACAAGATCCTGAACGAAGCGCTCAAGGATGTTCAGGACAAGATAATCGTAAATCACGAATTCCTGAACGGCGTACGCGTCCTCACGGCTGAGGAGATCAGAGAACGTGAAGAGGACGAGCAGAGAAGACTTGACGAGGAAAGCGCGTCCAAGGCGCTTGAAGACGCCAAGACAGCGGATGCCGTAACAACGGAAGTCGAAGGCGAAACGACCGACGCCGAGATCGAAGGCGAGACCGCGGAGCCGACGGAAGTGACGGAAGCGGCCGTGACGGAGGAGACCGAACCCGAGACCGAAGCTGAACCCGACAGCGCGGAAGAGAGCGAGCCTGAGGAAGGCGAAGGCGAGCAGAGCGAAGATCCCGGAACGAAGGTCAATCCCGAAGACGTTGTCGCAAACGGCAAGATCGTCCGCGTGACTTACGAAGGCGGAAAGACGTTCATCCTCAACTATAACAACTACGACGTTACGGTCGACGGATACGACGGCGTCATCCCCGCTCTCAATTTCGTATCATATTTTGCGCAGGAGGTAGCTGAATAATGAATAAAGAAGCTGAAGTAAAGCTCGTCACGAGCAACACCAAAAAGCGCAGAAAGTCACATTCGCTTGAAAAGAAGCAGGCGCGCGGCGGTTACCTGTTCACCCTTCCGTTTATAATCGGCTTCATAGTGATATATCTGCCGGTCATATTCGAATCGTTCCTCTACAGTGTGACGACGATCGAAAGGATCAACGCCGGCGAGTCATACCAGCTCGTCTGGGCGGGTATCTCCAACTACCAGAAGGCGCTGTTCTCGGACCCGAACTACAGCCAGATACTCACCGCGGGTCTCCGTCAGCTCCTGCTCGACGTCCCGGCGATCCTGATATTCTCGCTGTTCATCGCCGTTCTGCTTAACCAGAAGATGGTCGGACGCGCGGCGTTCCGTGCGATCTTCTTCGTACCGGTCATACTTTCCACCGGTCTTATAGCTCAGATCGACCTGAGCAACACCAGTCTTATGACTTATATGTCCGATACGGACGGTATAGGTACGAACGCGGCAAAGTCTACAAGCGTCGCTGAAATAGTGTCCGCCATGGATATAGAATACCTCTTCGGAAGTATGAAGATCGGCGGCGGACTGGCAAAGTACGTCACGAACATAGTCAACCAGATCTACAACATTGTCAACCGTTCCGGCGTACAGATGCTGATATTCCTCGCGGGCCTGCAGTCTATATCCCCGGCTATCTACGAATCCTGCAACGTTGAAGGCGCATCCGCGTGGGAGACGTTCTGGAAGATCACCTTCCCGATGATAAGCCCGATGATCCTCGTAAACTTCATTTACACGATAATCGACGCTTTCACCTCATCGACCAACTCGGTCATGTCGTACATCAACCAGGTGTACGGCGAAGCCGGCAACGACACGCTCTCGGTCGCTATGGCATGGATCTACTTTGCGATAGTCATCGTGTTCGTCTTGCTTGCCGCCGCGTTCATGTCCGCGTTCGTCTTCTATCAGAGAAGGGATTAAGGAGGCAGATCACATGAATAACACACAATCTACACCCAGAGTAAGAAAAGAAACGAAAAACACCATAAAGGTGGATTTCGACAGAACACCGTTCTGGGAAAGAATGAAGGCGAAATTCCTCAACAAGTACTTTCTTACGAAGGTCATCTGGGCGATATTCCGCTACGTCATACTGATCGGTATCTCCTATATCATTCTGTTCCCGTTCTTCACGAAAATCGCCTCGTCGTTCATGGGTCCCGAGGACTTTGTTGACGCGACGGTCAAGCTCATACCGAAGAACTTCACGTTCGACACCTACAAATACATATTCCTTGAGAACAAGTATATGCAGGCTGTCGGAAATACGGCTCTTCTGTCCATCTCCGCCGCGTTGATACAGACATTCGTCTGTGCAATGATCGGATACGGTCTTGCAAAGTTCAAATTCAAGGGCAACAAGCTCATGTTCGTGCTCGTCATCTTCACGATGATCATCCCGCACCAGACGCTGCAGCTGTCCCTGTTCATGAAGTTCCGTTATTTCGACGTGCTCGGCATAATGAAGCTGCTCGGCGGCGGTTCACGCCTCCTTCCCCAGCTTAATATTACCGGCGGCGCAACGAGCATCAACCTCACGAATACATACTGGCCTCTCGCACTTCTCTCGGCAACGGGACTTGCGTTCAAGAACGGTCTGTACATATTCATGATGCGCCAGTTCTACCGCGGCGTTCCGAACGAGCTTGAAGAATCCGCATATATAGACGGTTCCGGCATATTCAAGACCTTTATGAAGATCATACTGCCGCTCTCCGTGCCTATGATGATAACGATCTTCCTGTTCGCGTTCTCATGGCAGTGGACTGATACGTTCTATACCTCGCTGTTCTTCACAAGGACGTCGATAGTGCTTATGAAGAACGTCATAGCCATACCGGAGTCACTGAATATGACGTATGCCGGTACGACTATGTACAACGCGGCAATAAGGAACACCTGCGGACTTATGATCATATTCCCGCTCGTCATCATATACCTGTTCTGCCAGAGATACCTTATCCAGGGTATCGAGCGTTCCGGTATGACCGCGGACTGATACCGCATAAAAACAACAAAAACGCGCCTTGCGGCGCGTTTTTGTTGTTCCTGTTTATTTCATATGTTCTTCGATGAACGTGCCGCCGATGATGCGGCAGTCTGTTTTGTCAAATAAAAACGTATAAGTTGCGTTTTTTTGCGTGCCGTTTTTATAATTCAATATAAAATCAAGTGAAAACTCTATCGTATCATCCGTTTCCTTGTAGTTCTTCATATTGCTTATCAGCCCGTACACCGTCATGTCGTTCGTTTGGGCAAATTTTGGGCGTATTGTGTACTTCGAATTTGACGGCATGAGAACGGGGAATAATTCATGATCGAATTTCACCCATTTCATAACGTCCGTTTCTTTCATAACGGAGTTTTTGATTTTCTCCGACGTCCAAAAGTCCAGGATATTTGAATAACGATCAAAATCAAGCAAATCAGTCGCTGTGTATATAGGGAAGGTCAGTCTGCTTTTATCGTCCTTGAAAGACGCAGGCAGATCATCCTCGTCATTTTTTATATATTCCGTTATATATATAACGGATGTGTCCGCGCAGAGCAGGGTATCGGATACGCGTATTAGCTCGTATGCCGCGTGCGCCGCCTTTGATTTGTTCGCGCCGCTGTCTAAGAATACGTCGATAAACGTCCCGCCGACAATCTTGTAACCATTTTCTGATTTTTCAAGCTCAAAAGTCACCTCAAAACCGTTCTGCGGTATCTCGGGACCGTAAGCGCCGGTAAGTACCGCCGCCACCGTCGTTATACCGTCCTTTTCACCCAGATACTTCATCGTACCGTAGTCTATCTCATACCACGACTGCAGCCCTCCGTCAAGCAGGTAAACGCTTTCACCGACTATAAGAAAATACGGAGTTTCTTTTATATATTCCCGGACGAGCTTTTCCGGCAGTATTTTTGAAAAGTATTTTATCCAGTTATCGTACGTATAAAGCGCGTATGAAAACTGAATTACCCGATTGGATAAATAATGCTTTTTTCCGTCCGATGTTTCGTACGTTGACATCAAATCGAGCTTTTCCTCAAGCCCGTCGGGCAGGTCTTTGTTGTTGCCGTATTCGATGCTGTACGTTATATCGTGACTGTAGGATCTGAAATCGCTTACTATGCCGTACCGTATTACGCGGAACAGCTTTTCCGCGTCCATTATAACGTCCTTTATTGCGCATTCATCCGGTGATAATGTTCTGTAAAGCCATTCCGTTACGAGCGTGCCGCCGACAATCTTTACTTTGCCGTTTTCTTCTTTGAACTGTACGGTATAATACCCGGTCCCGTCAACGTCGTATATACAAACGCCGCTCGTTTCAAAGTCGATGTGACCTAAGTACGGTGCATTTAAATTGTTCGTGTTGAAGAAATAGTACAGATCGCTCGTCAGCACCAGACCGTCGCTTGTAGTTAAGAAATATTTGCTTTCCTTTACAAACTCGTCGGCTATGCTCTTTGTCGTAAGAGAAGTGAAATATTCCTTCCACTTGTCAATCTTCTTTATTCCCTCACGCTGCTCGTATACGGCAGGCGCGGAATCGAATCTGCTGAGTTCTTCCTTCGTATAGTATTTCAGCAAAGCCGTATATATGGCGTCATCTATATCGTATACGCTTCCTCTGCCGGATCCTTCGTCAAATCTGAAATACACGTTTGACGACGGATCGCTTACCGCTATGCCGTATTTGACGGACAGAGCCATGTTCACAAATTCGTTTACCGTGCGCTGCGCCTTCTGCTCAAACGTTTTTGCGGAATCGGCGTAGTCGTTAAAGCCGTATTTCTTCAAAAGCTTGTATGACGGCGCGTATTTCGTCTTTACCTCGTCCTCCGTCATATATCTCGCGTATTTGCAGAGTGCGTCGTAATAGTTTTCGTGTAACCACTTGTCACCTTCTGTATTCCAGGACGCGTCAAAGCGCGGCAGATATTCTGCTTTGAAATAGTCAAAGTGCGGGTAATAATGCGTAGTGTACGGTACGGCGTGCTCTTCGTCGTTCCACGTACCGGTGAGGAAAGACGAAATATATACGAACATAAGCTGTTTGCGCATAGGATCGGTCTCTGTATCGTACAGATCAAGGAAATAACCGTAGGTGAAATTATCCTGAGATTCATATGTGAGATTATATCCGTCACCGTCGTCGTAAATGCGATCCTCATGCTCGTCTCCGCAAAGGTATCTGAAACGCTGATAGTTTATGCCGTAATGCGTTATCTCGTACACCGCGCGCTCCACGCGCCCCTGTATATCGAGTTTGTCCCAGTCTTCAAACACCGGTTCCGTTTCCTTTTTTACTTCAACGTCAAACGGGTATATCCACTCAGATCTTTCGTACGTATTGTCGATATAACGCCCGTTGATTATAAACGATACGGCAAAACGGTAAACCCCGTCGTCCGCGCTGTTCAGGAACGCGTTTATATCGTCGTAGTTAATGCGGTATTCTTCATCGTTGATATAATAAACAACGTTGATCCCGCTGACGTCGAGCGGTCCGTCAAATCTGTCGTCATAGTCGATGAAAATGCCGCTGTCCGTGTATCTGATAAGCGGAACGTTTTCGGCGTTTCCGATGCCGATCGGGTCGCACATCTGCCATACTTTTTCTTCATCGTCGTAAATTTCCGAAAAGCCCGGATATGACACCGGATAGATCGTGTTATTACCGCTTTTCACGCTTAGATAGACGGGAGAAGAACCGCTTTTATCGTCGAACGAAACCGTTTCCTGCCCGTTATTTACCTCGACGTCGAACAGGTACTGAAAACACGTTTTTTCATATTTGCCGTCTATCAGACGTCCGGTCAACAGATACGAGACGGTGAAGCGGTATACGCCTTTATCGGCGGTACCGAGGAACGTGTTGACCTCGTCAACGGAAGCCGATATGAGCTCGTCATTGCCGTCGAGACGTACGCTTACACTCGCGCGGCCGTCATATCCTTCATACCCGATGCTGATCTTGTTTCCGTGCAGCAGCGGGATGTGATCATCCGTGCCGAAACCGTCGCCGGACAACCATCCCCCCGATTTGTCGTCATATTTCTCAGTCCACATCAGATATACGTCGGGATATACCGTAACGTCGCCGCACGTCACGCAGAGATGCGCCGGCGGCTTGCCGTTTTCATCGGCCGGCTCCGTCACATCCGTCCCGGTCGTGTCGGCCGGCTCCGTGATAATGCCCGATACCGTATCCGTACCGCCGGGCTCCGTCTGCGGTCCGGTCTCGGTGGTGTCGGGCGTGCGTTTGAACAGCGACGCCACAGCCTCCCTCACCGGCCTTATCGCGATCAGAGCGCCGAGGATTATCACGACAGCCGCGGCGATCGAAAGTCCCTTGTATAAAGGCGACGATCCGATCTTTTCAAATACGGACGGCTTATCTTCAAATAACTTGTTTATTGCTTTTTTATGATTCTCCGATCTTTCCCAATCGAAGTCAGGCTTGATCGAATAGAATTCTTTTTCGCTCTCTTCGAGCAAAACGTCTCTTAACGTATATTTATAACTCATATCCCGCCTCCGTCAACGCGTCCGCGAGCATTTTTCTCGCCCTGCTTATCTGTACCTTTACCGTTTTATGATCTCTGCCGAGTGTCTTTGCAACCTCTTTTATCGAAAATCCCATGACGGTACTAAGATAAAGCGGCGCGCGGTATTTCTCATCCATTGCCGACATGATCTTTACCGCGTACTCGAATACCTCGCGTTTTTCCGTCAGAAATTCAACGTCGCAGCCGTCGGCGATCCCGGTCATTTCATCGACCGGCTCGCTGTCTTTGCGCTTGCGCAGAATGTTTACCGCCTCGTTTTTAACGACGGTAAGCAGATATCCGCGCATTGCCTCCTCGTCGTCGATATTTATCCGTCCGATGTTCTTCACGATCGAGACGAAAGCATTCTGCACGGCGTCCTCGGCGTCGCCTTTGTCGTTTGTGATCTGTTTTGCCGCGGCAAACATCCTTCTGCTGTGTTTTTCATACATTTTCGAGATAAGCTGCTTATCGTCGTCAGGCAGCGTATCCGGTATGAATAAAAGCATATCGCCGACCTCCTTTTTTACGTCTTCATAATATAAAACGGTCCAGGGCACTCAAAGGTAACAGAATTAGATGTAAACAAAATGTAAATTGCACTCGGCGGGTACGGAAAAACCGGCCGGGAAGGAAAAACCTGCCCCGTGCCGGTGCGTGATTTTGCGGGTCATGCAAGTGTCCGAGAAAAGTATATCAGCTCTTTTTTTCGACAAGGTGGTTTATATCCTCGACCATCTGATCGATCGACTGAGACGCCTGCGCCTGAAAAACGAGCTCTCTGCCGTCCTTCAGCTTTACCCTGACGTTCTCGTACCTGATCTTCACCTTGCCGTAATCGGTCTCCGCGTCCTCGAGCGTCGCGCGGTCTATGTCCCGGTACGGTACCTCTTCGCTTTTGTCGATCGTCTCATCCTTGATGAGCGATATTTCGCGCGAGGCGAATACGACCGAGCCTTCGGTGAAGCAGACGCGGTTTTTGACGTAGGTGTCCGTGCGGTATACACCGGATCTGTCGCGGCGGAGCATCGAGTTTTCACTGTATTTGTACCCCTCAAAAAACGCCGGAGTCACGAAACTGAGCTGTCGTTCATAAAGATCGAATTTTTCGTCCGTCTCCTCATCGAAGTGCCTGAAGGCTTCTTCTATCTGCTCGTCTATTTTCTTATCGTTCGAGCGTTTGCCGAGCGTGATCGCAAATATCACGCCTCCGAGAACGATCGACAAAACCGACAGGATATACATCACGTAGTGGTTATCCGGACCCCAGAACGGGCCGAACCAAAGCACGAGCCCGAGAACGAGCAGAGCGCCGCTTCCGTAAAGCATCAGCTTCTTGTTTTCAAAGTAGTTTTTGTTTTTGTTGTAATCCATTGACCTCTCCTTTTTTTCATTCGTATGCGCTGCACCGTTGTCAATGGCTCGATCCTCCGCATACTCTGTATAAAATATATCATAACGTCCGGCGCCTGTCAACGGGTTAATTTAAACATTCCCGTTGACACGTCGTTTTTTTTGTGCTACAATACAGACAATATTCAAGATGAAAAGGTTGGGTGCCGTATTGAAAAAGGATCATTTTAAACCTGTCATATTTCTGCTCGTTCTTTCGCTCCTCGCCGCTTTCTGCGCGTGCAGCGGAAAAGACGCCGGAGCCGAAACGACAGCCGGAGGAGAGGAGACGACAATGGAACAACAAACAGAGCCCGTGACGGAAAAACTGCCCGAGCCTGCGGCGATCGAGCCGGCTGACGGCGCCGTGATCTCGCTTTTAAACGAACAGATGACGGAATGGGTAAAGGACTATAAGCGGTCTCAGCTTGACAGTATCTGTGACTTTACGGAGAAGTGCGAGCCGGTCCCCGTAAGGTTTTACTGGGGTGACGGCGCGGATTATACGAATCTTCTGATATCCGAAAAGCCGGATATGTCCGATCCGGACGTGTATCTCTGCACGGGCGACGGTATCGAGATAGAAGACCTGCTGCCCGGAACTACATATTACTGGCAGACGGTGAGCGGAGCGAACGGGGAAAAAGAACGTTCCGAAATACACACGTTTGAAACGCTGCAGTCACCCAGGACCGTACATATCCCCGGCGTTTCCAACGTGCGCGATCTCGGCGGTAAGACCACGACCGACGGCAAGCGCGTGAAATACGGGCTTGTGTTTCGCGGCGCGGATTTCGCGCACCTCACGGATGAAGGCGTGAAAAAAGCCGTTGATATACTCGGCATAAAGACCGAGCTCGACCTGAGGAGCAGCGTCAAAAACGGAAAGTCGCCTCTCGGAGATAACGTTAAATATGTAAGCGTAACGGCGCCGTATTATACGGGAGTATCATCCGCCGACGGCAAAACGGCGCTTGCCGAGGAGCTTCGCGTGTTTGCCGATCCTGACAATCTGCCGGTATATTTCCACTGTTCGCTCGGACGTGACAGGACCGGGACGCTCGCCTTCGTGCTTCTCGCGCTGCTCGGAGTTGAAGAGGATCAGGTCTATATGGATTATGAAGTATCGTTTTTCTCCGATATGGGCGGATATGACGACAAGACAGCGCCGTCTTTTATGGTACAGCAGCTCGATTCTCTCAAGAGTATCGTATCTCCCGGCAAAAAGAAGCCGTTGCATGACAAAACGCGCGCCTATCTTCTGAAGCTCGGACTCACGGACGCGGAGCTCGACGCCATAAGAGCGAACCTGTTGGAGGAAATATCATGAGGATAAGAAGATTTCTTTGCACTCTGATGTGTATGACACTCGCCATGACGTCACTTTTC
Source organism: uncultured Ruminococcus sp. (assembly GCA_902778145.1). Lineage (GTDB taxonomy): Bacteria > Bacillota > Clostridia > Oscillospirales > CAG-272 > UBA1248. Next base: position 38,647 of record CACYWW010000003.1, on the reverse strand, counting down.
CCGGCGACCGCGGCGGGGCAGGAGGAGATAAAAGGGGAGATCCCGATCACGGCTCATGATCCAAAGACGTCGGCTTACAGATATTCGAAAATGGATATTTACTCACAGGAGGAGGCTGTTGAAGCCGGAGTGCCGTTCGGGTATTCCGGATACGTTATGGGTCTGACCGGTGATTCCGCCGTCGGTATAACCGTGGATTTCTCGGACAGAAACATACCGCTGTCCGTTGTAAAGGCGCTGCATATGCGCGTATATTATACGGACAAACAACGCGAGGTCAGGATCACGATCGATGCCGGCGTCTCGTGGGTGATGCGGCATGAGGCGAAAAAGCCCGGCGAATGGGAGGACGTCGTGCTCTCAAACCCGTCGGAGCTGAAAAAACTGGCAAACGATGACGGAATGCTCGGTGTGTTCGGCTTCGGTTTCCGCAACCATGACGGAACACGGGGCTCGACCGCCTATATCGATGAGATCAGCGCAGAGCTTATCGACGGTGACGATATACCGCCGCGTATCGTATACGACGGTCCGGATCATATAGAAACGACTGAGGGAAAACCGTTTGCGGCAGACGTTTCCGCATATGACGATCAGGAAAAAGCCGCGTTCCCCGTGGAATACGTCTGGGACAAACAGGCGACAGACGGTGAAGGCAACCTGATCAAGGGGGAATATAAGCTGACTCTCAGAGCAAGCGACAGCTTCGGAAACAAGGCGGAGAAAACGCTTACGGTGACCGTCGGCGAACGCGACACCACACCTCCCGTTATTCTTTTCGATACCGATAAGATCGAAACGCTCGCGGGCGCACACGTTATGCTCGATATCAAAGCGGAGGACGATCACGATCCCGTGTCGGTGGTCATGACCTGGTCAGACGGTGCGGTCGACCGCGCCGGAAGGCTCACAAAAGGTACCCACACGCTGACGCTCACTGCGGCGGATCTTACCGGCAATAAGACGGAAAAGACGGTCACGGTCGTCGCAAACGATAGACTTTGAATAAGAAAAACAGGCGTTTCGCCTGTTTTTCTTATTCCGTTTTTTCCGCATGCTTCAGAAGATAATCGATCTGAGCCTGAGTCAGGTGCTTGTATTTTCCCGGCTTGAGATCGCCTATGGCGATGTCTCCGATCGCCACGCGCGTCAGACGAGAGACGGGAAGCGACGCCTTTTCACACATTTTTCTTATCTGTCTGTTCCTGCCCTCAAATAAGCGGAAGCGGAGAAGCGTACTGACCTCTGTCTGACCTATCACGTCGACGTTCACCGGCTTTATCGTATATCCGTCGATCTCAAGCGGAGATCTCAGTATCTGAAGCTGTTCCTCTGTGACCGCGCCGCGGACACGGACGTTGTATATTTTCGGTATTTCGTGGCGCGGGTGCATGAGCTTGTTTGCAAGCTCACCGTCGTTCGTGAGGATCAGAAGCCCTTCCGAGTCGCGGTCGAGCCTGCCGACGGGATAAACGCGGTCCTCAAGATCCGTCACGAGATCCGCCGTACATTTTCTGCCGTTCTCGTCAGAATTCGTCGTTACGTAGCCGCGCGGTTTGTTGAGCATTATGTATGTTTTCTTCTTGTTTTCCCGTTTCACGCGCTTGCCGCGGAATACGATAACGTCGTCGTCGCCGACCTTCTGACCGGTCTCACAGACTCTGCCGTTGACGGTGACCTTTCCCTCGGCTACTGCGGCCTCGGCGGCACGGCGCGAGGCGACGCCCGCGTCGGACAAATACTTCTGTATCCTTATTTTCTCCATCTGAAGATATCTCCGAAATCGTTTTTTTCGGCTTCCGCCTTGTTGTCTGAATATAGCTTTTCAGTGTGTAATATCTCGCCGTCCGCGGTCCATACGACGACACCGACCTGTTCTCCCGCCGCGACCGGCGCGTATTCGAAACGCCGCATCATGATCGTTTTTTCGATCCGCGCTCCGCGCCTGACGGCGACGGTGAACGATCTTTCAAGCGTGCAGTCAATATGATCGACGAGCCCGCCGACGATATGAAGCCCGTACACCTCGTCAACGTCGAACCGCACTCTCTGATAAAGCGACTCTCCGTATCCGTACAGCGCTTTATGGTCTTCCCAGTCGCGCGGATCGTTCATTGTGACGGCGCAGAGACAAAGTCCGTCCTTTTCGTAATAAGAGCAAAGACAGCGACCGCTCGATCTTGTATACCCGGTCTTTCCGGAGATAACGCCGTCTGCTGTGAGAAGCAGTTTGTTGTGGTTCGTCAGGCTTATCCCGTGGTGCCTGAAAGACGGCGTTATATCGTACCGGACGGCGCCGCTTATCGCGGCAAAACGCGGATCCCTCATACATACGGTGAGCAGACGCGCGATGTCCCGCGCGGTGCTGTAATGATCCTTGTCGGAAAGGCCGTGCGGATTGCTGAAGTGCGTACCGTAAAGCCCGAGCAGTGAAGCCTTTCCGTTCATCAGACCAACAAAGCGCTCAACTCCGCCGCAGGCTTCCGCGAGCGCGACGGCAGCGTCGTTCGCGCTGCCGAGCAGAAGCGCGTACATCAGCTCCTCCGACGTGAATACCTCACCGGCCTCAAGATAAGCTGACGAGCCTTCGATACCGACCGATGACGGCGTTACGGTCACCGCCGCTTCGGTGCCGAGCTGTTCGAGCGCTACCAGCGCCGTCATGATCTTCGTCATGCTCGCCGGCTGCATACGTTTGTCGGCTCCGCGCGAGAAAAGCTCCTCGCCGGTCGACGCGTTGATCAGCACCGCCGTTTCGGCTGAAATATATACGCCGTCCGTACACACCGCGCACAAGGCGGTGAGCGCCGATATGACCATGATCAGTAAAACCGCTGCGATCCTGCGCATAAGGATACCTCCCGGAGTTTATCCGTTAAGATCTTATGCGGGCGGCGCCGGGATCATTCGCTTTTTTCTTCCGGTTCCTCTATGACGTCGGAAAGGTCGAGCTCCTCGGGCTCGGCTTCCTTCTGCGACTCTTCCTTGTTCTTCTTGAATATGGATTTGATCTTGTCGATGATCGTCGGTGTCTTGTTGAGAAGCGAAACCACGCTCGTTCCGAGATCGACGTTCGAATCCATCGGATTGTTAATGTTGAGGATCTTTGCGTCGCCCTCGGGAGAGATCACGAGGAACGCGACGGGTGATACGGTTATACCGCCGCCGCCGGCTCCGGAAAAGCTGTTGGCGACGTTCGTTTCCTTCGAGTGCTTGCCTACAAAATCAGATCCGCCCGTGGCAAAGCCGACGGAGACCTTCGATACCGGGATTATCATCGTGCCGTTCTGAGTCGTCATGGGATCGCCTATTATCGTATCCGTACCGGCGATCTCGGAAAGATTCTGGATCGCGTCTCTCATGGCGTCGTTGAAATTCTTGTTTTCAGCCATCTGTTTTTTCCTCCTGCAAAAGGTCAAGTATTTCAAATATTACTTTTCTTATTTCAAATATATACGAGAACACTCCGCCGACGAAAACGTAAAGCGAGATGTCCGCGGATACCGCCGTCTTTTCCGATAAGAAATCCGGCGCTATGTTTATGCTTTTCTTTTTCTGACTGAGCTCCGTGTGCTGAGCGAGAAACGACGATATCACGCCCGCAAGCGAACACGCTCCGCCGTACAGTATCGCGGTCTTCGCCGCGTTGTCGGAGCCTATGATCGCGTCAAGCTCAAAGATCTTTATGCGGAGCCTTTTCGCGAACTTGTCGACGACGATCACCAGTATGTCGTAAAGCCGCGCTATCATATCCGGCGCCGTGTCGATATGCTTCAGCCTTGAGACGAGCACGGAATCCTTTTTTTCCTCCGGCTTTCCATGCGCGGGAGCGTTCTTTTTTTTCTTCTTTTTCGCGTCCTTTTTCGCCTGCTTCCGGCGCTTTTTCTCAAGCGCCTTCTCGCTGTAATCGGACAGCTTTATCTTTTTTTCTTTCTTCGGGACTATCTGCCGTCTGACCGGTCCCACCGTTACCGAGAGGCTGAGATCATCCGAATACTTTATCCTGATGCCGACCGGTAAGAGACACAGAATAAGGATCAGAAGCAGTATGCCGCCGATGATGTAAAGCGCGATCATAGCGGCTTGACGGTCACCTGTCCGTTCTCGTCGAATACCTCGAACGGAGGCAGATCGTGGACCGAAGAAAGTCCGAACACACGCAGAAAATCGGACGAGGTCTTGTACAGTGAAGGTCTGCCGGGCGAGTCAAGCTTGCCGCAGACCTCGATCAATCCCTTTTCGAGCAGGGAAGAGACCGTGTACGTGCAGTCGACACCGCGCACCTGTTCTATGAAGGAACGCGTCGTTGGCTGATTGTACGCGATCACGGCGAGCACCTCGAGCGACGCGCGGGAGAGGTTGCCTCCGCGCCGTATCCCGAGCGCCTCACGGACGCAGTCGAGCTTTTTTTCAGACGTGCAGAGCTGATATTTGCCGTCGAGAAAGATCAGACGTACGCCGCTGTCCTCTCCGTATTTTTCGTTGAGGATGCCGATGGCGTCCTCGAACTGATCCTTGTCGCAGCCGAGCGTCTCCATCAGCTTTATTATCTCCACCGGATATCCCGCCGCAAAAAGTATCGCCTCTATCGCGGCGGCAAGTTCTTTAGTTTCCATCTGTTTCCTCCGTTGCCTCGGCAGGTTTAACGTAGTTTTCGTTTATTGTTATGTAGATATCGTCGTGATCGTCCGGCTCCGATACGTTGATTCGGCTGACCTTCAGAAGCTCGAGCACCGCCATGAACGTGGCGACGAGCTCCGAGCGCGACGTGCAGTGATCGAACAGCTCGTCGAATTTCGCCCGCTTTTTGCGGAGCACCGTTTTGAGCACTGAAATGACCTTCACACCGACCGGCACGATCTTCCGCCGCACGATAGGGCGGACCATCTGCTCCTCCTGACGGAGCATTTCCTCTTTGCTCCGGTTGAGGAGCATACGCGTCATCGCTCGCTGAAGCAACGCGACGCTGTGCTCCGCGATAAAGGAATCGTCGGCGGGGATCTCCTCAGTATCCTTCGCGAGCCTGCCGCTGTAGACCCTGACCATTTCGTCAAGCTCCTCCGCGACTTCCTTGGCGTGCTTGTACTCTATCAGGGCGTTGGCGAGCTTCGTTCTCGGATCCTCCGCGTTTTCCTCGCCCTCGGGCTTCGGCAGCAGCATGCGGCTCTTGATGAGCATCAGCTCCGACGCCATAACTATGAATTCACCGGCTATGTCCATGTCCATTTCGCGCATCCGGTCGAGATATTCCATATACTGATCGAAGATGAGCGCTATCGGTATGTCGGTGATGTCGACTTTATTTTTATATATCAGAGACAGAAGTAAGTCGAGCGGACCTTCAAAGATCTCGATCTTGTAAGTAGGTTCCATATTATCTGAAAATCGGTATTAATCTGATAAGCCAGATCATCCCGTCTGACATCGGTTTACAAACAAAGCTGACTATGCTGAAATTGAAGAAGTTGTGCAGTATCAGTATCAGCGCAATGAAACCGATCTGTATATACCGCTCATATTTCATAATGCCAAAGTAAAGTCTGTCGGGGAGGAAGCCGAAGAGCACGCGAGACCCATCAAGTGGCGGTATCGGAAGAAGATTGAAGACCGCGAGAGCAAGATTCATATAATGAAACAGATATAAGAATGTGCTGACAGCAGATGTAAAGGCATTGCTGCTGCCTAAAAAGTAGGCAAAAGGTACGTATAACAACACACCAACGACGGATAATATCAGATTCGATAAAGGTCCCGCGGCTGCGGAAATTATCATACCGCGTTTTGGGTGATCGAAATTTCTTGTGAGAATAGGCACAGGTTTTGCCCAGCCTATACCGAAAAACAACATCGCTAATGCGCCTATTGGATCCAAGTGTTTCAGGGGGTTCAGCGTTAGTCTGCCAAGGTTTTTCGCCGTATCGTCTCCCAGTTTATGTGCGGCGTAAGCGTGAGACGCCTCGTGAAATGAGAGAGAAAACAAAACTATCGGTATGCTGAGTAAAAGCTGCACTATATAGTATGGATTTGTAAAATTGCTCAAATTAAATAGCATATAGTCACCTTAAAATTCATTCCGTATAAGATCTTCATAGCTTTCGCGCTTAACGGCGAGAGCGTCCTTGCCGTCCGAGACCGTGACGATCGGGGGACGCGGGATCCTGTTGTAATTCGACGCCATGGAATAATTGTAGGCGCCTGTTACAAGAACGGCTAATTTATCACCGCGCTCCGCCTTCTGCATGCGCATGCCTTCGCCTATGAGGTCGCCGGATTCACAGCAGCGGCCCGCCACGGTGTATTCCTCCGTACACGGCTCGTCAGCCTTGTTCGCGATCAGCGCTGTGTAGCGGGAGGCGTAAAGCGCGTATCTCGGATCGTCCGGCATGCCGCCGTCGATCGAAACGTAGGAGCGGAACCCGGGTATCTCCTTTACCGAACCGACGGTATAGACCGTGACGCCCGCTGCGCCGACGATACTGCGCCCCGGCTCCATGAAAACGACCGGCGCCGGGATATCCCTTTCGGCGCATTTTTCGCCGAGCCTTTCACCTGTCAGCTTTATCATTCCGGTTATATCCGGCTCATCCTGACCGTCGTAATACCTGACGCCGAAACCGCCTCCGAGATTGAGGATCGCGGGGGAGAAGCCGTACTTGTTTCTTATATCCGCGGCAAAGTCGACCATAATGCCGACGGCGCGTAAAAACGGGTCGGCTTCGAATATCTGCGAACCGATATGGCAGTGATAACCGCAAAGCCTGACTCCTTCGGTCGACAGCGCGCGGGCGACGATACTTTCCGCGGCACCGGTCGCGATCGGAGAGCCGAATTTGCTGTCGACTCTTCCGGTGTTGACGGCGGCAAAGGTGTGCGGATCTATCCCGGGCGTGATACGCAGAAGTATATCCTGCACGACGCCGCGGCGGCACGCCGCCTCGCCAAGTGCCTGAAGCTCCTCAGTGTTGTCGACGACGAAGTATCCTACGCCCGCGGACAGCCCGTTTTCTATATCCTCATCCGTTTTATTATTGCCGTGAAAACACGTTTTTTCCATCGGGAAGCCGGCTTTCATCGCGGTATACATCTCGCCCGAGGAAACGATGTCGGATCCGAGCCCTTCCTCGTTTATAAGCCTGTAAATGCCGACGAACGACAGGGCTTTGCTCGCGAAAAACGGCATGGAGCCCTCCGGCAGATATTCACGCATCGCGTTTTTGTACTCGCGGCACTTTGCCCTGATTTCGTCCGTGTCGAGTATGTAGAGCGGCGTTCCGTATTTTTCGGCAAGACTCACCGCGTCGGCGCCGCCCACGGTCAGATGACCTTTTTCGTTTATTCCGTAATTGTCGTGCAGCATTTGGTTTTCCTCTTTTTACCGTTGCCGGCTACTGTATGAATTTATTGATCTGGTGCCATACGTCGTCCTTGCCGGTGCCTTTCAGAGACGAAAAGGGGATCACCGGCGCGGCGCCGATATCGGGGTCGGAGCAGAGCCGCGCCACGCTGTTCGTCAGCTCCGTCTTGTTGAGCTTGTCGGCTTTCGTCGCGACGACGCAGAACGGGATGCCGGAATGCGAAAGCCACGCGAGCATCATCCTGTCGTCTTCCGTCACGCCGACCTTTACGTCGATCAGCTGCAATACGAGAGCGATATCCCGGCATTTCGTGAGATATGAGTCTGTCAGCGTCGAGAACCCTTCCTTGCGCTCGTATGAGCGCTTCGCAAAGCCGTAGCCCGGAAGATCCGCGAATATAAGCTTTCCGTCGATCCCGTAGAAATTGACCGTCACGGTCTTGCCGGGCGAGCCGCTCACACGCGCGAGCGATTTTCTGTTCAGCAGCGTGTTTATAAGCGAGCTTTTTCCGACGTTTGAGCGCCCGGAGAACACTATCTGCGGCACTCCGCCCGACGGAAACTGATCCGGGCGTCCCGCCGAGATCAGAAGTGTCGTTTTATTAAGATCGAGCATGTCAGCTGTTCTGTACGAACGCGTTGCCGAATACGTCGTCAGCCGTTTTGCACGGTATGAATTCAAGAGAGTCACGGACGAGCGGATCGATATCGCGCAGATCGGATATGTTGTCGTACGGTATCAGCACGCGCTTTACACCGGCGGTGTACGCCGCCATCGTCTTTTCCTTGAGTCCGCCGATCGGCAGGACCCTGCCGCGGAGCGTGATCTCGCCCGTCATCGCGGTGTCGCGGCGCACGGGGTGACCGGACAGCGCGGACGCCACCGCCGTCATCATCGTGACGCCTGCGCTCGGCCCGTCCTTCGGTGTCGCGCCTTCGGGAACATGTACGTGTATGTCCTTCGTTTTGTAAAAGTCATTGGATATTTTGAGCTTGTCGGCGACGGTGCGGATATACGTTATCGCCGCGTGGGCGGATTCCTTCATGACGTCACCGAGAGAACCGGTCAGCTCAAGCTTTCCGGTGCCCTCCGTCACAGCCGCCTCGACCTTGAGAAGGTCGCCGCCGACCGATGTGTAGGCCAGACCGTTCACACAGCCTATCTCGTCCCGGTCGTCTATCTTCTCGGGCGGGAGCTTGTGTTCGGAGAGATATTTCTCCAGCATATCGGGCTTGACGGTGACCTTTTTTGTCCCTCCCGCGAGATCCACCGCCGCGCGGCGCATCAGCGCGCCGATCAGCCTTTCGAGATTGCGGACACCCGCCTCGCGCGTATAGTTGTCGATCAGCTCATACAGAGCCTCATCCGACAGCGCGAACTGCGAAGCCTTGAGCCCGTGGCGCTTGCGCTGCTTCGGGATCAGGTGCTTTTTCGCTATGGTGAATTTTTCGTTTCTCGTATACGTGTCAAGCTCTATAACGTCCATCCTGTCTATCAGAGGACGCGGGACTGTGTCGAGCGTGTTGGCGGTGCAGATGAAAAGGCACTGCGAAAGATCCACGGGCATTTCGATGAAATGATCGCGGAAGGTGTTGTTCTGCTCACCGTCGAGCACCTCAAGCATGGCGGACGCCGGGTCTCCGTGCATATCCGACGCCATCTTGTCTATCTCGTCGAGCAGGATGAGCGGATTCATCGACTTTGCGGAGATCAGCGCGTTGATTATCCTGCCGGGCATGGCGCCTATGTACGTCTTTCTGTGACCTCTTATGTCAGCCTCGTCGCGTATGCCGCCGAGCGACGCGCGGACGAAGCTGCGCCCGGTCGCCTCGGCGACGGACGATGCGATAGACGTCTTTCCGACCCCGGGAGGTCCGACGAAGCAGAGGATCGGGCTCTTCGCGTTCGGATTGAGCTGCTTTATCGCAAGGAATTCAAGTATCCTCGCCTTTACCTTTTCCATACCGCTGTGATCCCGGTCGAGGATCTTTCTCGCGTACTCGATATCGACCCTGTCCTTCGTATAAACTCCCCACGGAATGTCGAAGACCGTGTCGAGATAGTTGCGCAGGACCGAGCTTTCCGCGGACGTGTACGGTGATTTTGAAAGCTTTTTGATCTCTTTCTTTATCTTCTCGCGGTTGTCGCCCTCGAGATTGGACTTCTCGAGCATCTCGGTGTATTCCGCGATCTCCTCGTCCTCCTCGTCAAGCTCCTCCTCGATCGCCTTCATCTGCTCGCGCAGATAGTAATCGCGCTGGTTCTTGTCCATCTGCTCCTTCACCTTCGCGCGGATCTTCATCTCCGTTTCGAGGATATCGCGCTCCGTGTCGAGCAGACCGATCAGAAGCTTGGCGCGGCTGACGGGATCGAATTCGCTCAGGACAAGCTGCTTGTCCTTTGACGTGGCGAGAATGTTCGCCGCTATGAAGTCGCATAGCTGCGGGAGCGAGGTGACGGACGACATGATCATTGTAATCTGATTTGAAAGCTTTGCGTTGAACTGAGCCGTCTCACCGGCGGCGTCGATAAGCGCACGGCGGAGCGCCTCGTCGTTCTTGCTGACAGCTCCGTCCGGCATGAGCTCGCGAGCTATGAGCTGTGCGCGTATCATCTGACGCGCGAATATGAACTGACCGGTGACCGCGCGGTATCCGCCCTCGAACAGGGCTCTGACCGTGCCGTCCGCTCCCTTGACTGACTGTTTTATCTTCGCTACCGTTCCGATGTGGAAAAGATCTTCCTCACCGGGTTTGTCCGGCGAGACGTCGTTCTGGTAAACGAGAAAAACGAGCCCGTCCGAGCCGTTTGCGAGATCGAACGCGTTTTTGCATATATCCCGGGTGAGCTCGAGATTTACGGTTATACCCGGGAACGAGACAGATCCTCTGACCGGTATGCACGGAAGGAGCGTGCCGGGCAGCGGCTGTAAGTACTTATCTTTTGATGACATTTTTGCGGTTGTACCTCTTTATGAAAACTATAAAATCAATTTTACCCCTTTTTTATAAATATATATAGAGGGATTTTGTTAATTCTCCTCCTCACGGTATCTTTTGATCACGCGCACGGCGGGAACCGCGAAGAACGCGAGAACGCCGCCGATAACGGCACCGATCATAGCGGGGTAGTGAGCGAGTCCGAGTATTGCCTCAAATTTTTCCGTCTCAATAAAATGTACGGCGATGTACCTTATTCCGAGATATACGGGGATATATCCGAGCAGGACTCCGAGACTGTCGGATATGAGAAGTCCGTATTCGTATTTCGTCGTGAGCCATACGGCTGTGAACGACAGCGCAAGCGACACGAGGACGATTATCATCACGGAAGGCTCGCGCTCGCCGGAAATACCCGAGAAGGCGAACGCCGCACAGGCGAAAGTGAAGGCGTAGACAGTATATCCGCACAGGTTGAGCGTCAGTGCGAACGCCGAGCACAGCGCGACCGACACCGCGAGCCCGACCGCGCCGCGGCCGAAGAGCAGAGCCGTCAGCGCGACGAGCAGAAGCGAAATAACAACGTACGTTATCCTGCCGCTGCGGCTCATAACGAAGCCTCCTCGGCGGCGGAAAGCAGTCTGACGTGCGCCGCGTCCACGGCGTCCGGGTCGTCGTCATACTCATTGAAGCGGCGGACAAGGCTTTCGCATATCGCCATGGCGGCTGCCGGGTCTTTCTTTTCCACGATCTTCAGAAGCTCGTAGTCGACGATGCCCTCAGCCGTCGCCAGAAGCCGCGTCGACGGCTTTACGCGCAGATTTTCCTTGTCGGGGTATACTATAAACCCGTCGCCCTTGAAGCGGGCGCCCGGAGCGGTTCCGTAAAGGCTCGTATCCGACCAGTAGTTATAGCCCCAGTGCAGGAAGCCTGTGATGCCGCGGGCGTAGCAGCCCCAGCTCATCAGACGGCTGTGAACGTGCGGATGATCTATGAATTTATTGATGAACCACGGCTCCTCGGGGAAGCAGCAGGAATATACCCAGAGCGTCGACCCCTGCTTCCTCATCCTGTCATAGTAGTCCGCGCCTTCCTCATATACGTTGATGCGCGGTATGTACTGATCTATGTACCCCTGCAGCCCGAGACCGGACGGATGCTCGTCAAGCGGCTCGCCGCAATGTACGCCGGGCGCCGCCTCGCGGCAGATCTGTCTCGCCCATTTCCAGCATTCCGTATAATGCGGCTCATCCTGAAGTCTTATCAGGAGCATTTTTTCCATGCCCCTCGATCTGAAATACTCGTATATTCCGTGTATATACGCGTAAAACCAGGCGTTCGTATCCTTAGTGCCGTATTTTTCCCACGTGACCTTGCCGTCGTATCCGATGACTGGCAGAGTATCGCCGTTGACGGACGCGATGGTCGAGCGTATCGCGATATATTTCGTCGGTACGCGCGCCGTCATGAAATCAACATATTTTCCGACGTATGAAAAGTCGAGATCCCATTCCGTTTCCGAGATTCTTTTACTCTTCGCGTCGCAGAGGAGCGGTATTATCTGAACGTCGAGGCTGTTGTTGCGGATCATCGCAAGCGACTCACAGTATGACGACAGGAATTTTTCGCGGTCGTCTCCCCATCTTTCCCCGGCGAGCGAGGTAAACGGATCGAGAAAATACTCAAGTGAGAATTCAGACTTGTCGGCGTCGGGCACGGTGACTCCGAAAACGCGTACCGAAGCGGGGACCGTGAAGTCGCTGACGCTCGTTTTGACCGTTACGGTGAACGTGCACAGCCCGGACAGAGCCTCCGGCTTAACGTTCACGGTTATCCATACGCTCTGCGAGCTTTCCGCGGGAACGTGAACGGACACGGCGTCTGACAGCGGATCCGGATACTCTCCGTCATTGTACTTTATATAGTCCTGGAAATAATATCCGACGTCGTTCTCCGATACGATGAACGGGGCGGAGAAGCCGCTGAATTCAATGCCGGTTATATCGAATTCTCCGTGCTCGCGCAGGACGATCTGCCCGGAGCAGACGGCGTTTTTCGCGCCGTAAAGCGTAAGACGCGCGTCGTCGCACCTTCTTTTTCTTGTGTTTCTGAACACGTCATGAGCGCTCGATCTTGTAAAGAGTTCCATAATTGCACCTCACAGAATGAAATGGATCATACGAAGGACTTCCTTGTATGAGTCGTTCTCGAACAGAAGCGTCTTGCCGTCGAGACGGACGACACCGGGGTAGCAGGCGTAACGCGTCGCGTCGTTTATGTCGCGATAGCAGATCTCGACGGAAAAAGACTGCGGAAGGGTGAGTTTGCATCTCTTTTTGTAATCTCCCGAAAGCGCCTTGTCCATGCCCTCGGAGATCATTTTGCAGACCTTGTCGGGGTGAGCCGACATACAGGCTGAGCCGACGCCGCGTTTCGTAGCGACGGTGGTTATCCCGGGTATCAGCTCCTTTGCGGATTCACAGAGAGCCTCGTCTCCGGAGAGAAATACGACCGGTACTCCGTACATGGCGGCGGTATACGCGTTGATCACGAATTCGGACGCGTATTTGCCGTTTATCTTCACGCTGTGAGCCGCCGTCGTCATCGTGTGAGAGAGGGAGTTGCCCTCGCTCATCGCTGCGGAATGATACCCCGTGAAGGCGACGGCGTCGAATTTGTCGCTGTCGATACCGGACATCATGCAGTTTATATCTCTCGCCCAGCCGCGGAGGAGAGTCGCGGACGGATGCAGCTTATCGGGCAGGATGTTCCTCGCGCTGTCGTGCGCGTCCTTGACCAGAATATCGTATCCGGCGCGATCCGCCGCGGCACACGCCGCGGATACCTCGCGCGTCATCTGTTCGGCGAAATATGCGTATCTCGGATGGCCGTACTCCGTTTCGTCCCAGCAGGTTATCCCCGCCGTACCCTCTATATCGGCCGATATGAAAAGCTTCATCTTAATCTCCTTATACCGTATTTTCTATATTATAATACAAGAGGAGCCAAATGTCAAACGTTTGCCGTTAAAAATTCTCTTTTTGCAAATATTTTTTCACGACGTCTTGAAATTCGAAAAAAAGTATGGTATGATATAAAAGAATTATTGTCGGATCACGCCGATACGCTTTTGCGGACACGCCCGGCAAATAGCTTCACGTTGAGGATGGATGATTGAAAAAGAAGTATATCGAACAGGGATACGTCTCCGGAACGCACGGCGTCAGAGGCGAGGTGAAGATGGTCGTCTGGTGTGACGACATCTCCGGTTTCACAAGGATCAAAACGCTTTACGCCGATGAAAACGGCGAAAAAAAATACACCGTCACATCGAGCCGCGGCAGCAAGAGTTCCGCAGTCGTTAAGCTTGACGGAATCGATACCGTGGAGGACGCGGCGAGGCTCAAGGGTACGACGTTCTACGTCGACCGCGCCGATCTCGATATCCCGGAGGACAGAATCCTCATAAGCGATCTTATAGGTCTGCCCGTGCTCGACGCGGACGACGGGACGCGGTACGGGATACTTGAAAGCGTTGAGGAATACCCGGCGTCGGATATATACATGGTAAGGACAGAGTCGGGCGTCGCACAGGTGCCGGACGTGCCTCAGTTTGTGAAAAAACTCACGGAGGACGCGATATATATAAAACCCATTGAGGGCATGTTCGAATGAATTTCCATATAATGACGCTGTTCCCCGGCATGGTCGAGGCGGTCCTTTCCGAGAGCATAATCGGCAGAGCGCGCGAGGCGGGCTTCATCACCGTGAAGGAATACGATATCCGCGACCACGCCAACAACAAGCATAACAAAGTGGACGATACCCCGTACGGCGGGGGTATGGGCATGGTGATGGCGGCGCCTCCGGTATGTGAATGTCACAACGCCGTCCTGTACGGGATACCGATAGGGAACTCGCGCAGGACCGTCTACGTCAGCCCGAAGGGGAGGATCCTCGATCACGGTACCGCCGTTAGGCTCTCGCGCTACGACGACCTGATCATACTCTGCGGACACTATGAGGGCATTGACGAGAGGGCGATAGAAGAGGTCGCGGACGAGCAGATCTCGATCGGCGACTATGTGCTCACCGGCGGAGAGCTTCCCGCGTGCATCCTTGTGGACTGCGTTTCACGTCTGATCCCGGGAGTGCTGCCGGATCCGTCCTGCTATGAGGACGAGAGCATAGCCTCCGGGCTGCTTGAATATCCGCAGTATACGAGGCCTTATGAATACAAGGGCAAAAAGGTGCCGGACGTACTCTTGTCCGGTCACCACGGAAATATATCGAAATGGAGATACGAAAGGTCTCTTGAGCTGACGCGGGAGCTTCGCCCGGATCTGCTCAAGGACGCCGACGGAGAGGAAAAAAGTGGCGGAAAAGGGAAGAAACGCGGCTAAACGAAGTTCATTCGTCAGGATGTTCAACGCGTTTGCCGATAAAATGGCTGAAAAAGCGCGCGGCAGTCTTATCGCAAGACTGTTCTGCGGCTATTTTTCCGCTGAGAAAAAACTCGCCTCGTCCTTCAGCGCGGGGCTTATACGGCGCCGCGGCCCGGTCGGAAACGCGGTCGGATCCCTGAGAGACGGTATCTGCCGCGTGTTCACCGACAGCCCGCTCAAAAACAGGACGACGTCGTTTCTCTCGGACCTGATGTACGTCAGGACCGCGGATATCGGTATATATCTTTTCGCTTCCGGACTTTACGCGGTGATGGAGTATATCATCATAAAATTCGCTCTCGTCAGCCGCGATCTTGATGATATAGTGCTTTACGGCGGTATCGGGATGATGCTGCTCTCGCTGTTCTTCTTCTCGAAAAGATCGCTCTGTGACACGGTAAACAGAAGATCTGTACTGTCGTTTCTCGTGTTCGACCTGCTCGGCGCGGACAGAAACAGGCTGAGCGGCGGTGAGGTCCGTATCAAAAACGCGAGCCTTTCGCTCCTTCTCGGCATGCTGACCGGGGTGCTCGCGTTCGTTTTTCCGCCGCACAGAGTGCTTTTGCTCATAATATGTCTTGTGATCCTTTGCGTGGTGTTCTTCACACCGGAAGCCGGTGCTATCCTCACACTCACGGTCATACCGTTCCTGCCTCTGCGTGAGGTGCTCGTCATGTGCTCTGTCACCTGCGCGTCGTATGTCCTGAAGACCGTGAGAAGAAAACGCGAACTGCGGGCGGGGCCGCTCGATCTGGCTGTTATGATCATGTCCGGGCTGATCCTCTTCGGAAAGCTAATTACCGTGAAGGGAGTGAAGAGCGCGGATTCGCTTTACCTGATCGCCGCCGCGGCGTATTTCATATGCCGCAATCTGCTCTGTAAGCGTGAATGGCTCGAACGCGCGCTCCATGCGGTCGCGTTGTCGTCCGCCGCCGTCAGCTTCTTCGGGCTACTGTTCCATTTCTGCGGGACACCCGCGCAGATGATCGCCGCGCATTCCCTGTTTGCCGGGGCCGGCGGCGAGATGAGCGTTTTCTTCAGCTCGTCTCAGGCTCTCGCCGTTTATCTGCTTCTCACGTCGCCTCTGCTGCTTTTCTTCGGGCTCAACAGTGCACAGAGAAAAGCCGGTTATTATATCGCGTACGCCGCGTCCTTCGCCGCGCTCTGTCTGACCGGCAGGATCTACGCGGTCATCTCCTGTGCCGTCGCGACGTTTATCGTCCTTTCCGTCTATAACAGACGCTTCGTTTCTGTCGCCGCCGTATCGGCGCCGGTCGTGACGCTCGCGTGCCTGTTAATCCCCGGCAAGGCTTACGACGCGTTTTTCGCCGCGCTCTACGGTGAAAACGCGCTCATCGGCGGAGTATGGCGCGGAGTCGTTAAAATGATAGCGAGATCTCCGCTCGGGGGGAGCGGTATCGGCTCCTTCAAGAGCGTTTATCCGATCTGCGCCTTGCAGGGATTTACGACTCAGAACGGCGCGAAAAGCGTTTATCTGGAGCTTGCGGCGGAGGGCGGCATAATGCTTTCCGTCATGTTCGCCGCCGCGCTTTGCCTCACGGTCTCGTTCTGCCTCACGTGTATATTGAAATGCGGCAGGACAGCGAACAAGGCGAACATATACGCCCCGCTCGCGGCGGTCATGTCCGCGGCGCTCTATGGGCTGACCGAGAATATTTTCGGATCTCCCGTGATCTGTATGCTGATGCTCGCGATGATGGGCATATGCGCCGCGTCCTCGGAGATCTGTCGGCGCGAACACGATTACGCCGTATCCGTGCTTGAGAGTCAGGAGGTGTGAGATGCGGAAAAAAGCTTTTGTCAACGCATACGATCTTCTGATGATCCTGTTCTTCGCGGCTGCCGCCTGCATCCTGATCTTTCTTGCGACGCCGCGGGGCGAAACACGGACGGTCACCTTCACGGTCGCCGTGACGGAAGGGGACGCGCTTTCGTTTTCTCCGTCGGATACCGCGGTCGTCGGGGACGGCGGAGTCCTCGGCACCGTCGTCACCTCGGGTGACGGATACGTCGAGTTCATGACGGAGGCGGAGTATCATCACGGAATGTATTTTTCGGAGAACGTCCTTCTGCGTGACGGCGGCAAATACGAGCTGTCGTGCGGGGAAAAGAAGCTCACGGGGATTCTTCACAGGATAACGGAGGTCGCAAATGAAAAATAAAAAACTTAACGCCGCGGATATCATGCTTATCCTCATCCTCGTTCTTTGCGCCGCGGGCATAGTCATAAGAGCCTTCAGACTGCCGCTTCTGCCGTCCGTATCGGATAAGGAATACAGGATACAGTTCACGGCGAAGACGGACGCGGAAACGCTTGAGAAGATCACCGCGGGCACCGAATTCAAAGAATCGGCGGGCGTCACGCTCAGACTGCTCGAGGGCTACTGGATAAAAACGGAGGACGGCGCACCCGTGCTGTACGGAGAGCTTGTGATGAAGGGCAGGATAACTGAATCCGGCTTTGAAAGCGGCGGAAAATTTTACCACAAGGCCGACATACTGGAGCTTGAGGGCAAGGATATCAGACTTTCGGCGGAGATAACAGATTTTATCGAAAAACGCTGAAACTCCCGGTCAAAGCCGTGTTTTATGTCAAAATACTATACAAGACAAAGCGGCGGAGAACAAAAATTATGCACAATTACCATTGATTTTACTTTCGCGTTTTGGTATAATTCATATGATATCAAGGGTGTTTTTCGATATTAAGGAGAAAATAAATGATTTATCGCAATGTGACTGTCAGAATACCGGTAGGACTCCACGCACGTCCCGCTACGTTCTTTATTCAGAAGGCCAACTCCTTCAAGAGCTCCATTTGGGTCGAAAAGGGTGACAGGCGCGTCAACGCCAAGAGTCTTCTGGGCGTCCTTTCTCTCGGCATAACGAAGGATACCGAGATCACGCTCATAGCAGACGGAGTTGACGAGATAGACGCGCTCAACGGTCTTGAAGAGCTTATAGAAACAGGTCTCACCGACTGATCTGATCCTGAGAACAGAGCGGATAATATACCTGCCCGGACGGACAGGGTATTTTATCCGCTTTTTTGTTGGTATGAACGACAGAATAGAATATCTGAGAAAAAAGGCGCTCCGTCTGCCTCTGACTCCGGGCGTCTATATTATGAAAAACAGCCGCGGAGACGTCATATACGTCGGAAAATCCGCGTCGCTGAAGAACCGTGTGTCACAGTATTTTTCAGGCTCCGCCAAGAACGCGAAGACGGCGCGTATGGTCGAGAACGTCTATGATTTCGACTATATCCTGTGCGACACGGAGACAGAGGCGCTCGCGCTCGAAAACGTCAAGATCAAGCAGTTCGAGCCGAGATACAACATAAAGCTGAAGGATGATAAGAATTATCCGTATATAAAGATCACGCGTGAGGAATTCCCGCGCCTGATCACCGTGCGGAAGCGCGAGCAGGACGGCGGGCAGTATTTCGGCCCGTATACGAGCTCGGCGACCTGCCGAGGCATAATCCGCTCCGTAAGTCAGGCGGCGACTCTGCCGACGTGCGGCAAAACTTTCCCGAAGGATATCGGCAGAACGCGGCCGTGTATCTACCGCCAGATCGGCAGATGCTGCGCCCCGTGCACGGGAGAGCTTTCGGCGGAGCAATACGGCGAATACGTCAGAAGCGCGGAGAACATACTCAAGGGCACGGGCACCGACGAGATAAAACGGCTGACGTCCCTGATGGAGCAGGCATCAGACGATCTGAATTTCGAGCTTGCCGCGAATTACCGCGACAGGATAAACGCGCTCAAAGCCTTGTTCGACAAACAGAAGGTCGTCTCCTCACCCGACACCTCGCTTGACGCCGTCGGTATATATTCCGACGATGCGATTACGGTGATATCGTTCTTCTTCATCCGGTCCGGCATGATAACGGATACGGAAGCGCATGAATTCACGGGCGGCCACATAGGAAGCGAGGAGCTTTCGTCTTTTATCGCGTCCGTCTACGACGTCCGCGAGGCGCCGAAGGAGATACTCGTCTCGGATGAGCTGCCGCCGTCCGAGGCCGAGGCGCTTTCGGATCATCTTTCGAAGCTTTCCGGAAAAAAGGTCGAGGTCAGGGTCACGCAGCGCGGAAAATACAGGGCGCTTTGCGCTATGGCGAAGGAAAACGCCGCGTACCGCGCAAAGCTCTTGCGTGAAAGCAACGATAAAGAAACGCAGATACTCGGGCGTCTCGCGCAGGTGCTGAGGCTCGAAGTTGTACCGGACAGGATAGAATCGTACGATATCTCCAATTTCGGCAACGACAACATAACCGCCGGGATGATCGTGCTCGACGGTACGAAATTTAAGAAATCCGATTACCGCGTGTTTAACATCAAAAGCACGGAATACGAGGACGATTACGCGTCTATGCGCGAGACGATCAGGCGCAGGATCAGAAACACCACGGTGAAAAAATCACCCGCGTTTCCGATGCTTCCAGATCTCATCCTTCTGGACGGCGGTAAAACTCACGTCGCCGCCGTACGCGCGGTGCTTGAGGAAGAGGGCGTCGATCTGCCGGTGTTCGGCATGGTCAAGGACGATTACCACAAGACGAGAGCCCTGTGCGACGACGAGAGAGACGTCGATATCTCGCACGACAGACAGCTTTTCATGTTCATTTACAGGATACAGGAGGAAGTCCACCGTTTTGCGATAACACGCATGAGTCAGGCAAAGCGCAAAACACTGAAGACGTCCTCGCTCGAAAAGATCCCCGGGATCGGACCGGCGAAGGCAAAGCTTCTGCTTTCGCGCCTCGGCTCGCTCCGCGCGGTAAAGGAAGCGACGCTTGAGGAGCTTACCGCGCTGCCCGGCATAACTGACGGGATTGCAAAAAACATCATCGAACATTTTAAAGAGGGAAAAACGGAATGAATATAATCACAGGTACGGCAAGAGGGACAAAGCTCGCGACGCTCGAGGGCGAGGCGACGCGCCCGACGCTGCAGAGAGCAAAAGAAGTGATCTTTTCGGCGATACAGTTCGATATAGAGGGCAGACGCGTACTCGACCTGTTCGCCGGCAGTGGACAGCTCGGACTCGAGGCGCTCTCACGCGGGGCGGAGCACTGTGTTTTCGTTGACCGCTCGCCCGAGGCGTTCGGGATCATCAAGTCAAACGCACAGAAAACACATCTTTATAAAAATTGCCGCATCGTCAACACGGATCACGCGGAATACCTGAGAACGGCGAAGCGCTCAGGCGCCGTGTTCGACATAGTATTCCTCGATCCGCCGTACGCCTCGGGGCTTCTCGCTCCCGCACTGAAGCTGCTTTATGAGGCGAACGTCCTGTCGGATACGGCGATCGTCTGCGCGGAATGGGAAAAGGATTCGCTTTTTGAAGAGGAGCCGTCGCTTTCATCTCTTTACGACGTTTCAAAGGTCTATAAATCCGGAAGGATATATTTCTATAAGCTGACGCCGAAATCAAAGGAGACGGATCCGGAGGACTGAACGTCATCCGGATGTGAAGAAAGGAAAAGTCACAGTATGAAAAGAGCACTTGTTCCCGGAAGCTTCGACCCCGTGACGGTAGGGCACGAGGATATCATCGCGCGCGCGTCGTCGCTTTTCGACGAGGTGATCGTCTGCGCGTTCATCAACGCAAACAAGAGTTACATGTTCACGGAGGACGAACGTCTCGAATTCCTGATCGCCGTGGCGGACGGCTACGACAACGTCTCCGCCGACGTGTCGAACTCGCTCGTCACAGCGTACGCAAAGGAAAACGGATGCGACGTCATCGTCAAGGGCTGCCGCAGCGGTCTCAATTTCGAGGATGAATACGAGCAGGCGCTGATCAACCGCGAGCTCGATCCCGATATCGAGACTATCCTGCTGCCCGCCTCGCCCGAGCTGTCCTTCGTCTCGTCGACCATGGTGAGGGAGATGATCAGGTACGGCGTCGACTGCTCGCAGTACGTCCCGAAGGCGATCAGAAGCAAAATGTGAATTCAAGGAATTATCCGGCCCGGCGGTTGTCCGCCGGGCTTTTTTACGCCCTGAGGGGCGTTTTTTTGTTGTCGAAAAATGTAAACTTTTTGTAAATCAAAAAAAACCCCTTGACATTTTTTATCTGTGATATATAATAGAACTACACCGAGTGGGGCAGATGTTCTTAATGCGGCAACCAGTAGTGGATAATTGTGGAGAACTATGTGGAAAAGGTGGATTACTTTCACGGAAGTGGAGAGAAAGGAGGGTGACAAACCGTGTTTTTGGGTGAATTCAATCATACAGTGGATAACAAAGGCAGAATGTTTGTACCCGCCTGCTACCGTGACCAGCTTGTCGGCAAGTTCTACGTCTCCCGTACCGAGGACAAATGCGTCAAGCTCTACTCAAAACCCGAGTGGGACAAGTTCTGCGCAAGATTTGAGAATATCCCCGGCGAAAAGAATACGAGATCGAGCCGTTTCATCTTCAGATACGCGTACGAGGTCGAGCTCGATTCGAGCGGCCGTCTTCTGATACCCGAAAAGCTGCGTGAGCACGCCGGTATCAAAAAGGACGTCGTGATAATAGGCAGGAACACCCTCGCCGAGATCTGGGATGCCGAGACGTTCGAACATTACGTCGAGCAGGAGGATCAGGACGCCATCATGGGATATATCAATGAAGCCGGTATACCGACATGAGCAAAAATACGGGCGCGGAAGACTTCACTCACTATTCCGTTCTGCTTGAGGAGACAGTATCCGTCCTCGGCGTGAAGGAGGACGGGATCTACGCCGATCTCACCCTCGGAGGCGGCGGACACAGCGAACAGATAGCGAAACGGCTGACGACGGGCAGACTCATCTGCGTCGACGCGGACGAAACGGCGATCGAGGCTTCGAAAATAAGACTTGCACCGTACGCCGACCGCGTGACTTTTGTCCACAGCTTCAATGACAGGATAGATGAGATACTCGATGAGCTCGGGATAGAAAAGCTTGACGGCGCGGTCGCCGATCTCGGCGTTTCTTCGTTCCAGCTCGATAACGCGGAACGCGGCTTCTCATACATGCAGGACGCGCCGCTCGATATGAGGATGGACAGATCGTCCCCTCTCACGGCATACGATATCGTCAACCGCCGCAGTGAAGAGGAAATAAAAAAGATCTTATATATATACGGCGAAGAGAGCTTCGCTCCGCGTATAGCGGCTGAGATCTGCAGAAGACGCGCCGTATCGCCGATAAAAACAACGTTCGAGCTTTCGGACGCGATCAAATCGGCAATGCCGGAAAAGGCGAAGAACGGCGGGCATCACCCCGCCAAACGGTCCTTCCAGGCGATCAGGATCGCCGTGAACGGAGAGCTTGACAGACTGAGCGATATGCTCGGCAAGACGATAGACAGACTGGCGCCCGGCGGAGTCCTCGCGGTCATATCGTTCCATTCGCTTGAGGACAGGATCGTCAAGACCGTGTTCAACGACGCGGCGAAGGGCTGCGTATGCCCGCCGTCGTTCCCGGTCTGCGTATGCGGAAGAAAAGAAAAAGTAAAGGTAATAACAAAGAAACCCGTACTGCCGGGAGAAGCAGAGCTTGAAGAAAATCCGAGAAGCAGGAGCGCAAAGCTCCGGGCATGCAGGCGCGTCTGCACGGAATAAGAGGTGCTGAATGAATAACGCTGTTGTAAAATACACAAAAAAACAGGTCGCAGCGGCCGAGAAAAGGGAAATAAGGGCAAGGGCAAACGAGACGGATATCCGCACCCTGCCGAAGACGCGCATAGTTTCAAGCGTCTTCACAAGAGAACAGACTGTCCGCAAAAGCGTTCCGTACGGTCTTCTGTTCATGATATGCATATTCACCTTTGCCGCGATATTCATTACGTTCCTGAGCGTCCGCGTGAACGAGGTCAACAACGAGATCTCAGCGCTCAACACTCAGCTTGCGGACATCAGGGAGAAGACGGCGGAGGCGAAAGCCGACATCTTTGAGAAAAAGGATATAACCCTCATCCGCAAGAGCGCGGAGGAAATGGGCATGGTCCGCTCCGAATATCTCCCCTCTCACTACATAATCGTAGAGTCGGAGGACAGGATAACCGTCGTGGCGGAGGAAGAGAAGGAAACAACGTTCGGCTTTGCGGCGCTGCTCTCGGCGTTCGGCGACAGTATAAATTCATTCATAGAATACATGAGATAAAAGCTGAATATAATAAGCCAAAGTGTTGGTTTGTGTTCGGCTTGCGACAGAGGCTGCGCACGGGTCAGCCGCCGTATGGCGGCGGACCCTGTTTGATTAGTTGAGGAAAGGCTTGTTCGGTATGGCGTCGATAAAACCGAGAAAAATACATATGCGGGAGATCCTGACGGTCGCCGCCTTCGCGCTTGTCGCCGTGATCGCGGTGGGCAGACTTTTCTATCTTCAGATAGTCAGCTACAGCAAATTCAAGAACGACACATCGGGCGCCATCTCCTCCGAGACCGGAATAAAAGCGTCACGCGGACTTATCGTGGACGCGAACGGCGTCGTCCTTGCGGACAACAGGACGGTGGAGCGCGTTTTCATATCGCCCGCCGATATGGAGAGCGACGCGGAGAGACGGCTCGTCGCGGACAATCTGTCGCGCATACTTGACGTCGATTACGAGACGGTGTATCAAAAAACACTGCTCAAAAAGCGCAAGGACGAGACGATAAAGAAAAATGTCGAGCGGCAGGAGGCGGATCTGGTCCGCGCGTTTGTCGCGAAATATAACCTGAGATCCGTACACCTTGTGACGTCAACGACGCGTTATTATCCGTTCTCAAACCTTCTTTCTCACGTTCTCGGCTTCGTCGGAAGTGACAACCAGGGGCTTTACGGTATAGAATATCAGTACAACGAGTATCTGACGGGCGTCGACGGAAAGATCATCACGGCGAAGAACGGCTTGGGGCAGGATATGCCGTACGACTACGAACAGTATATCGAGCCTCAGAACGGTTATAAGCTCGTTCTGACGATCGACCAGACGATACAGTCCATACTTGAAAAATATCTTGAGGAATGTCTTGAGGAATCCGGCGCGGACAACCGCGTGACCGGCATAATCATGGATCCCGCCACGGGCGGTATCCTTGCCATGGCGACAAAACCGGATTTCAACTGCAATGAACCGTACGTTCTTGACGAAAAGTCTCAGGCGCTGCTCGATAAAAGCGGATACGATCCCGGGAGCGAGGAGTACATGAAGTACAACACCGAGCTCCTCATGACGATGTGGAAGAACAAGGCGATAAACGACACGTATGAGCCGGGCTCCACGTTCAAACCGCTCACCGTCGCAACCGCGCTCGAGGAGGCGCTCGTCTCACACGGGACGTCGTTCTACTGCCCCGGTTATCATCTTGTCGCGGGATACGGGCGCGTACACTGCCACAAGACGGAGGGACACGGCGCGCTCACTCTCGATCTCGGACTTCAGCAGTCATGCAACCCGGTCATGATGATGACCGCGGAGAAGATCGGCGACGAAAGATTTTACGACTACTTCGAAGCGTTCGGTTATACCGGACTCACGGGGATTGACCTCCCGGGCGAGGCGGCGGGCATTTTCCACGCAAGGCGCGATTTCAATAACGTCGAGCTCGCCGTGTATTCGTTCGGTCAGACCTTCAAGACGACGGCTATACAGCAGCTCACCGCTGTTTCAAGCCTCGCGAACGACGGCAATCTCGTAACACCGCACCTTGTCAAACGCATAGAGGACGACAACGGCAACGTTATAGTCGACTATGAAACGAACGTGAAAAGACAGGTCATATCATCACAGATAGCGAACGAGGTCATGAGTGTGCTCGAGGAAGGCGTCGCGGAAAAACGCGGTTCGTCGAACGCCGGCGTCAAAGGCTATAAGGTCGCGGCAAAGACCGGCACGAGTGAAAAAAGAGACAAAAAGGACAAGGACGGCGGATTTTCGCTCCGCGTCGCGTCCTGCATATCGATCGCCCCGGCGGACGACGCCGCGGTATCGATGATCGTGATCGTAGACGAACCTACGCTTTCAAGAGAAGAAGGCTCTATGATCGCCGCGCCGTATAACAGCAAGATAATGGCTGAAGTGCTTCCGTATCTCGGCTATCTGCCGGAGTATTCCGCGGACGATGAAAAATACAGGACCGTATCTGTCGGCACCTACGCCGGACAGGATATCGACACGGCGAAGGCCGCGATAAAGAAGCTCGGACTGTCGGTCGAGGTGCTGGGAGAAGGCTCAACAGTGCTTTCGCAGATGCCCGCGCCAGGTACCGAAATGACGGTGAGCGGCGGCAAGGTCCTGCTTTACGCAACAGATGATAATAACGAAAAGACCGTCACCGTACCCGATCTCGCGGGCAAGGGAGCGGAGGAATGCAGAGAACTGCTTTCGGGCAGGGGACTCAACGCAAATCTCAGCGGCACTGTTTCGGCAAGCGCGTCCTGCTACGCCGTCAAACAGTATCCGGAGGCCGGTATGAACGTCAAGGAAGGGACCGTCGTAACGGTCGAATTCAGGATCTCCGAATCCGATGATCATTCATTGCTCTCCGAATGAGGTGACTTATTGAGATTATGCGATATTCTTTCAGGCGCGGCGGTGCTTGAATACCACGCACCCGTCGGGCTCGATGTAAAGGATGTTGTAAATAATTCCGAAAAAGCCGGTAAAAACACCGTTTTCGCCGCCCTTAAGGGTGAGCGGCAGGACGGGATGGATCATATAAAAGACGCCCTGGCGCGCGGATGCGCCGCGGTGATCTGTGACAGAAAGCCCGATATCGGATGTCCGTACGTTCTTGTCGGCAACGCTCATGAGGCGTACGCCTTCGCGTCGTCGGCGCTGAGGGGAGACCCGCAGAGGAGGCTCCGCCTTTCGGCTGTGACGGGAACGAACGGCAAGACGACAGTTACGTCGATGCTTTATCATGTGATCGAGCATATTGAAGGCAAGGGCTCGTGCGCGCTGATAGGCGGCGTGAAAAACAGGATAGGGACAAACGTTTATCCGTCGTCCATGACGACGCCGGACCCCGCGGTGTTTTACGGATACCTCGCAGAGGCGGCGGACGCCGGCGCACGGTACGCCGTGACGGAAGCCTCGTCGCACGCGCTGGAGCTTCGCAAGCTCTCCCCGTGCCGGTTCGAGGCGGGGGCGCTGACGAATCTGACCGAGGATCACCTCGACTACCATAAAACGATGGACGCGTATTTCGACGCGAAAAAGAAGCTTGTGCCGCTTTGTAAAAGCTTCGTCTCAAACGGCGACGACGTGTACGCGAGGACGCTCGACTGTCTGCATTTTTCGCTTGACGGCGGTGATTTTACCGCGCGGATCACGGAGCTTTCGGACAGAGGGATATCTTTTGACTACCGGGGATACGGCGCGGCGCATTGCCGTGTTCCGATATGCGGTAAATTCAACGTGTATAACGCTCTGACCGCGCTTTCGCTCTCGGAGCTTCTGGGATTTGACGCGGAGGACGCCGCCCGCGCGTTATCCGACTTCAAGGGAGCCGAAGGGCGCTTCACACGGTACGGGCTCAAAAACGGCGCGACGGCGATAATCGATTATGCGCATACGCCCGACGCGCTTGAAAACGCACTTGCCGCGGCGAGGCAGCTCTGCCGCGGAAGACTGATCTGTGTTTTCGGCTGCGGCGGAGACAGGGACAGAAACAAAAGGCATCTGATGGGCGGCGTCTCATCCCGTCTCGCCGACCTGACTGTCATAACATGTGACAACAGCAGAAGCGAGGATCCGGAGTCGATAATCGGGGATATCCTGCGCGGAGTGGATAAGACGTCGTCTTATAAAGTCATATACGACAGAAGAGAAGCGATTCTATACGCGCTCGGACTCTCATCCGGGCACGACGTGATCCTGCTTGCGGGCAAGGGACACGAGGATTATGAAATAAACAGAAACGGAAGCCGGTATTTTTCAGAGGCTTCGATAATACGGGAATTCAATGACGGAGGACAGGACTATGACGATAATGACAGCGGCGGAAGCGGCGGAGCTTTGCGGAGGCAGACTCAAGGGCGATCCGGGGGCTGAGATCAGCTCCTTTACGGTCGACTCGAGAAAGGCGACCCCGGGATCGATGTTTGTCGCTCTCAAGGGCGAGAACACGGACGGAAACAAATATCTCGAATCGGCGATCGATAACGGCGCGTCGTGCGTGCTCTGCGAGCGTGAGCCGGAATACGGCAGCGCGGTGATAGTCGAAGACGCGCTCAAAGCGCTTCAGACCATGGCGGAAAAATTCCTTTCCCGCACGTCGCCGAAGGTGTTCGCCGTGACCGGATCCGTCGGTAAGACGACGACGAAGGAATTCGTGTATTCCGTCATATCGAAGGGTTTCCGCACGCAGAAGACGATCGGCAATTACAACAGCATCATAGGCCTGCCGCTGACGGTTCTCGACGTCAGGGAGGATACTGAGGCGCTCGTGCTCGAAATGGGGATGAGCGGACTTCACGAAATAGAGGTTATGTCGCAGATCGCGAAGCCGTCGGTCGGCGTCATAACGAACATAGGGACGTCACACATGGAGATCCTGGGGAGCAGGGAAAACATCCTCCGCGCAAAGCTCGAGATAACAGCGGGCATGGCGCCGGGCTCCACGCTCGTGCTGAACGGCGACGACCGCATGCTCTGGGGCGTACGCGACGCTCTCCGTGAAAAATACAACGTTTTGTACTATGCCTTCATAAACGGCGAGGCTGACTATGTGATACAGGATCCGTCGTTCCCGCACGGTACGCTCAGATTCGATCTGAGGCGTCCGGACGGCGCCGTCTGCCGCGATATCACCGCGCCGACGATCGGCATGCACAACGTGTACAATGCCGCCGCGGCTTATATCTGCGGCACGGTTTCCGGCATGAGCGACGAACTGATCAAAGCGGGCATATCGTCATTCGAAAACACCGGAATGCGCCAGAAGGTTTATAAAAAAGGCGATTTTACGATACTCTGCGACTGCTATAACGCCGCGCCCGAATCGATGAGGGCGTCGCTTTCCGCGCTCATGATGCTCGGAAACGAAAGCGGCGGCAGAACGCACGCGGTCCTCGGACAGATGCTGGAGCTCGGAGACGGCTCCTCCGCGCTGCACCGCGAGGTGGGCTGCGCAGCCGGAGAGATGGGTATCGACTATCTTTACACATACGGCGAGGCGGCGAAGGAATACGCCGCGGGCGCACTTGTAAAAGGCATGGATGAGGACAGGATGGTCTGCTTCGACGACGGGACGCCGTTCTGCGACGTCGCGCGTTCGATACTCGAGAGGTGTCTGCCGGGGGACGTGATAATGTTCAAGGCGAGCAGATCCGTCGGACTTGAGGGCGCCGTTGAGGCTTTTGAAAAGATCATTGAGGAGAAGAACACATGAACACGGAGCTGTTGATCTTACTTATATCTTTCGTACTGTCGTTTATATCATGCGCGCTCATCACGCGGTACCTGATCCCGAAGCTCAAAAGCCTGAAAATGGGTCAGAAAATACTTGACATAGGTCCCCGCTGGCATAAGGGCAAAGAGGGCACTCCGACGATGGGCGGCATAGCAATGATCATAACGCTCGTCCTCGTGACCGTTTTTGCTCTCGTCGCCGGTCTCATCTCGCCGTCGCTCCGTTCGGTCTCGTCGCGCGTCGCACTCGTTTTCGGCTACGCGATGCTCAACGGTCTTACCGGTATAATCGACGACAGGGTAAAGCTTCTCAAAAAGCAGAATGAAGGTCTTACCGCACCGCAGAAATACGCGCTTCAGTTCGTATGCGCCGTGCTGTTCCTGCTCGGCATGAGACTGACCGGGAATATAGATACGACGCTGCATATCCCGTTCACGAAGATCAGCGCCGATCTCGGGATATTCTATTATCTGATCGCGGTGCTGCTGCTCACCGGCGTCGTGAACGCCGTGAACCTCACTGACGGTATCGACGGTCTCGCCGCTTCGAATACGCTGCTCGTCGGAGTCTTCTTCTCTGTCATGGCGTTCACGGCAAGGCTAGGCGGCGCGGATCTCGCGCTCCTCGGAGGCACGCTTGCCGGCGTGTGCGGAGGCTTCCTCGTATATAATTTCTATCCCGCGAAGATATTCATGGGCGACACCGGGTCGCTTTTCCTCGGAGGCCTCGTCGTGGGCGGCGCGTTCATGCTCGGATCGCCTCTGACGGTCATCCTCTTCGGACTCGTCTATATCATCGAGACGGCGTCGGTCATTCTTCAGGTCGCCTCGTTCAAGCTCACCGGTAAACGCATATTCAAAATGGCGCCGATACATCATCATTTCGAGATGTGCGGCTGGTCAGAGATAAAGATCGTTTCCGTGTTCAGCGCCGTTACAGCGGTCATGTGCGCGGTCGCGTTCTTCTCACTCAAAGGGATCATGTAAATGGATAACAAAGTAAAAACGGGACAGCTTGCAAAGGCGGAGACCGCCGTTGCCGCCGCGCCGAAAAAGCAGATCAGGGAGCGGAACATATTCAGGCTCCGCGGCATGCCGGACATACCGCTGCTCGTGATCATACTTATCTTCATCGGCTTCGGCACGGCGATGGTGTATTCCGCCAGCTATCCGTGGGCGGAACACGACTACGGCAACAGCTACTATTACGTCCGCCGTCAGCTCATATTCGTCGCGCTCGGCGCTGTCGCTATGTTTCTCGCGTCGTCCGTCGACTACAAGGTATATATGAAATGGGGCTCGCCCGTTTTCTTTGCCTTTTCGTTTCTTCTGCTCGCGTCGGTCCCCGTGATAGGCAAGAGCGTCAACGGCGCTAAAAGGTGGATCGACGTCGGCATCTTCTCGTTCCAGCCTACGGATATAATGAAGCTCGCGCTCGTTATGATGCTTGCGTGGTATATTTCGAAATACGTGGACGCTTATCGTGATCTTGACGACCGCACCATAACGCTGAAAAACAAAAGTTATTTCAAGCGGAGCCTGAGAGACAGGTTCCCCGTGTTCGTACGTGAGGTCGCGGTCCCGTTCATGATCGTCGGCGTCGTTTGCGTCGTAACGCTGATAGAACGCCACCTTTCCGGTACGATAATCCTTTTCCTCATCGGATGGATCGTGATGCTGTGGGGACGCATATCGCTCCCGTGGCTGCTCGGCATACTCGGCGCGGGCGGCGCGGGCGCGGCGTTCGTGGCGATATTCACCGATTATACGAGCGAGCGTCTTGACACGTGGCTGAACCCCTATAACGATCCGCTCGGCAGCGGCTGGCAGGTCATACAGGGCTTCAACGCGATAGGCTCGGGCGGTCTGTTCGGCGTCGGCTTTACCAATTCTACGCTGAAACACCTTTATCTGCCCGAACCTCAGAACGACTTCATATTTGCGATAGTCTGCGAGGAGTTCGGCTTCATCGGCGCCGTCGGGCTTTTGGTGCTCTTCGGTCTTTTCGTCTGGCGCGGCTTCGTCATCGCGTCAAAGGCGCCGGACTGCTTCTCAAGGCTGCTTGCCGCCGGCATCACGTGCAAGGTCGGCGTTCAGGCGCTTCTGAACATATTCGTCGTTACGGGACTGTTCCCGCCGACGGGCATATCGATGCCGTTCATCAGCTACGGAGGCACGGCGCTTATAATCCTTCTTGTTGAGTGCGGCATACTCTTGAGTATTTCAAAATTCACACGCGGAAAAGAAACAGGTAAATGATATGAAAGTAATGATGACAGGCGGCGGCACGGGCGGTCATATAAACCCGGCGATCGCCATAGCCGATACGATAAAGGACCACGATCCGTCAGCCGACATAACATTCGTCGGAACGTCAAAAGGGATGGAGAACAGGCTCGTCCCGCGCGCCGGATACCCTATAGAGCATATAGAGATACAAGGTCTGAAGAGGAGCTTTTCTCTGTCGAATATAAAGACGGCGTATCTCACTCTGACGTCCGTCCCGCGCGCAAAGAAGCTTCTGAAAAAGTATAAGCCCGATCTTGTGGTCGGGACCGGCGGTTACGTAAGCTATCCGCTCCTGCGCGCCGCGGCGGCGCTTCATATCCCGTCCGCGGTCCATGAGTCGAACGCGGTCCCCGGGCTCGCCGTGAGGATGCTTGCGCCGTATATCGACGTCATATTCACGAATTTCGAGGAAGCCGCGTCATATATAAAGCCGAAATACAGGCATAAGGTCATACGCGTCGGCAATCCCGGCAGACACGGCGGAAGCGCCGTGACGTCCGCGGAGGCGAAAAAGAAGCTCGGTATTGACGGGTACAGATACAACGTCCTCGTTTACGGCGGCTCCCTCGGTGCCGACACGATAAACAACGCGGCGGCACAGTACGCGAAAAAGTATCTGAAGGATCGTTCCGACGTATGTCTCACGCACGCGGCGGGCGTCGCGAATTACGAAGAAGTAAAGGCGAAATACGGCGAGGCGGCGGATCTTGAGAACGTCACCCTGCTCGATTACATATACGACATGGCGGACCGTCAGGCGGCGGCCGACGTGATCATCTGCCGCTCCGGCGCCATGACGACGTCCGAGATAGCGGACGCCGGACGCGCCGCTGTATTCGTTCCGTCTCCGAACGTAACGGACGATCAGCAGTATAAGAACGCAAAAGCGCTCGCCGACAAGAACGCGGCGCTTCTGATACGCGACGCGGAATTCAACGCGGATACGATGAACGAGGCGGTGAACAGACTGCTTGACGACAGACAGCTTAGAGCGCAGATCTGCAAAAACGTGTCGGCTCTTTCCGTTCCCGACGCAAACGAACGGATCTACGCGGAGCTGATGAAGCTCGCGGGGGACGGGAAATGAACAGCGGAAAGGGCTCCGGATTCGAATTCGAAGACGGAAGGATCATACGGAAACAGAGCGGGGACGAAAAGGAAGAGATCGTCCTGACGCCCGGAACGGAGAGCAACCGTATGCTCGAGGAATTCCGCGAGAGCAGGGCAAGGAAGATCGCTATAAGACGGACTGTGGCGGTGTGCATGATCGCCGCGGTGATCCTGATGGTGGTATCCGTCGTCATACTCCTGTTCTTCAGGATAGACGAGGTGACGGTGACCGGCTCCGGAAAGTTTTCGGAGGAACAGCTCGTATCGTCGCTCGGACTATCGCGCTATTCCAATCTGCTCCTGACGGGAAAGGGAAGGCTTGAGAGCAGACTCAGAGAGTCTTTTCCGTCGCTTGACAGCATAAGCATTGAAAAAAGATTACCGGACAAGCTTATAATAACCGTCACGGACGGCGTCGGAAGATACTATATGACCGCGGGCGGCGACTGCTACATCCTGTCCGAGGAGCTGAAAGCTCTTGAAAAAACGGATACTGTCCCGGACGGGCTTGTCGAGCTTGTGAGCTGCGACGTAGTCAGCGTCATCACCGGCCAAAAGATCCGGTTCAGGACGACTACGCATTACGGCTACCTCACGGGACTGCTCAAGGCGATAGACGGGCACGGTATAAGTGAGCATATCGTAAAAGTCGATATGAGCGAAAAATTCAACGTGAAGCTCAGATACGACGACAGGTTCATTATAATCATAGGCGACGCGGAGAACGCGAATACGAAGCTTACACTCGCCGAGCGTTTGATTTCGACGCTTTCCGCGGATGAAAAAGGTATAATTGACGCGTCAGACCTCGAAATAAGCTCGTTCAGAAAGACCGATGACATCGGCTGACGGCGGCGCGGATCAAAAAAAACCGAAAAAAAGAGAAAATTTTCAAAAAAGCTATTGCAAAATAATAAAAACCGTACTATTATATATTTGTTGGATTATAGACAATTGAAAATCGACATATAAAACCGTATTCAGGAGGAAATAAAATGCCATACGATCTCGATCCCACCCTTGACAATCTCGTCAAAATCAAAGTTATAGGTGTAGGCGGCGCGGGCAACAACGCCGTAAACAGAATGATCGCTTCCAATATTGTGGGCGTGGAATTCATCGCAGTAAACACAGATAAAGTCGTTCTTCTCAACTCTTCGGCGCAGACGAAGATACCGATAGGTGAAAAACTTACGAAAGGTCACGGCGCCGGTGCCAATCCCGAGATCGGAGCCAAGGCGGCCGAGGAAAACATAGAGGAGCTCACCGCGGCGATCGACGGCGCGGATATGATTTTTGTCACCGCCGGTATGGGCGGCGGTACCGGTACCGGAGCCGCTCCCATCATAGCCAAGATAGCCAAAGACATGGGCATACTTACAGTAGGTATCGTCTCCAAGCCCTTCCAGTTCGAGGGCAGAAGGAGAATGGAACAGGCTGAGAACGGTATCGCAAAGCTCGCGGAAGCCGTCGACTCCCTGATCATAATCCCCAACGAGAGACTGAAACAGGTATCAGATACGAGGATAACCCTTGCGAACGCATTTGAGATCGCGGACGACGTGCTCCGCCGCGGCGTTTCCAGCATAGTCGAGCTCGTCAACGGCACCGGTATGATCAACCTTGATTTCGCCGACATCAGCGCGGTCATGAAAGACGCCGGCTTCGCTCATATGGGCGTCGGTTCCGCGAAAGGAAACAACAAAGCCGAGATCGCCGCAAAAGCGGCCATATCCAGCCCGCTGCTCGAGACCACCATCACCGGCGCGCGCGGCATAATCATAAACGTCACCGCCTCGCCCGATATCGGACTTGAGGACGTTTATACCGCTTCCACGCTCATCTCGAACGAGACTCACGCCGACGCGAACGTTATCTGGGGCGCCAACTTCGACAGCGACCTTGACGACGAGATGAAGATAATCGTCATCGCTACCGGCTTTGAAGGCTCGATAAAGGGTCCCGCCGTAAAGCAGACGCAGCCCGCAAAAAAGCCCGAGATACCTCAGCCGTCCGTGTTCCAGCAGCCGAAGCCGGTCGTCAGCCAGCCCGTCGCGGTTGAGCCCGAGGTTAAGGAAGCTGAAGAAAAGCATGATGAAGAAGACGGTCTTGACGATGATATCAACGTGATCCTCAAGATGCTCAAGGATCGTCAGGGAAGAAACTGATAAAAAAATACATAATAATATCGCCCCACTTGATAAGAGTGGGGCGTTTGTGTGATACGGAATGATAAAAAGATTTATACGTTATTATAAGCCGAACGCGAAAAGCTTCGCCTTTGATATGTTCTGCTCGCTTGTCGTCGCCGTGTGCGACCTGTTTCTGCCGGTCGTCTCGCGCAGTATAATCGACGATTACATACCGGATAAGAATATAAGGATGATATTCATATGGCTCGGCGTGCTCGTCGGGATCTACACGGTGAAGATGGTCGCCGCGTACTGCGTGCAGTATTACGGACACATGGTCGGAGTGAGGATGCAGTATCAGATGAGGAACGAAGTGTTCTCACATATGCAGAAGCTGCCGTTTTCATATTTCGACGATCATAAAACCGGCACGATCATGTCGAGGATCATAAACGACCTGATGGACGTTTCCGAGCTTGCGCATCACGGCCCGGAAAACCTCTTTATATCGGGGATCCTTCTGATCGGATCGTTCATCATGATGGCAAGGGTCAATATATGGCTGACGCTTATAATATTCGCGTCGATGCCGGCGCTTATCGCTTTCGCGATGTGGAAACGCATTAAGATGAGCAAAGCTTTTGCCGAAATGAGGGAACAGGTGGGCGAGGTGAACGCAACGCTTGAAAACAGCATTTCCGGCATACGCGTCTCAAAAGCCTTCAACAACTCCGAATACGAGCTCGATCATTTCAGAAAAAACAACGACAAATTCGTCGAGGCGAGGCGCCTTTCGTACAAAGCGATGGCTGAGTTCTCGTCAGGATCGGATTATATCATAGACCTGCTGAACGTCATCGCGATAGTCTCGTCCGGCTTCTGCGCGATAAAGGGGTATATCACACCCGGCGAATTCGCACTGTTCATGCTGTTCGCAAACGTTTTCATAAACCCGATAAAGAAGCTTATCGCGTTCATAGAACAGCTCCAGTCCGGCATGACCGGCTTCGAGAGGTTCACGGCGATCCTCGATACGGAGCCTGAAAAGGACGCGGACGGCGCGCTTACGCTGCAGAACGTGCGCGGAGACGTGGAATTCGACAACGTCAGCTTCGACTACGGGAACGGTCAGACCGTGCTTGACGGTATAAGCCTTCATATCCCGGCGGGGAAGACCGTCGCGTTCGTCGGACCGTCGGGCGGCGGAAAGACGACGGTGTGCAACCTCATACCGAGGTTTTATGAAATAAGATCCGGCTCGATCAAGGTCGACGGACACGATATAAGAGAGCTGACTCGCTCGTCCCTGCGCGAAAATATCGGCATGGTCTCACAGGACGTGTTCCTGTTCACCGGGACCGTGTATGAAAACATACTTTACGGCAAGCCGACGGCAACGCGCGAAGAGGTCATAGAGGCGGCGAAGCGCGCAAATATTGACGAATTCATAACGAGCCTGCCGGACGGTTACGACACGTACGTGGGTGAGCGCGGAGTTAAGCTTTCGGGCGGTCAGAAGCAAAGGATATCGATCGCGCGCGTATTTTTGAAAAATCCGCCGCTGCTGATACTTGACGAGGCGACGTCCGCGCTCGACAACGCGACTGAGCTTCAGATACAGGACGCGCTGTCAAAGCTCTCAGCCGGAAGAACGACGCTCATAGTCGCGCACAGACTGACGACGATAAGAGGCGCCGATGAGATAATAGTAATGGACGACGAGGGGATAAAAGAACGCGGCACTCACAAAGAGCTGCTTTCGAAAAACGGTATTTACGCAGACCTGTACAACTCACAATTCCGCGCCGATTGACCTTTATTTGTTCATATTTTTATGATAGAATAAACGTCACGCGGGTATGGCGGAATTGGCAGACGCGTTGGATTTAGGTTCCAATGGCAACACCGTGCAGGTTCGACCCCTGTTACCCGCACCAGAAAAAAGCACGCGAAAGCGTGTTTTTTTCAACTAAATCCGTCCTTGCGGACGGAATAAATCCACTTCGTGGATGAAATCGCTTCGCGATGAAATCCGACTTCGCCGGGTTAAGAGGACGGATTTGATTTCATCGAGTGCGAAGTGCTCGATTTCATCTGAGGGCTTCGCCCGAAGATTTCACCGAGGCGCCCCACAGGGTCCCCGCCGAAGATTTCACCGAGGCGCCCCACAGGGTCCCCGAAACGAGCTTGCCGAGTTTTGGGGAAAGGGGCAATGCCTCGATTTCACTTATCATACGATTTTGCGTTTGAATAATGGCTGTTCGGCTCCGGCAGAAATGTGTTTTAGTCAAGTCCGTTATCGATATCTGCACCAAAAAGTTGTGGGTTCAGCGTATGAACAACATCCGCAACCGCGCCGAAGAAGTCGTATTGAACGAAATCATATACCGATAAACGCACGAGGCGGGGAGATCAACTCCCCGCCTCATAGTTTGATGAATTCTTTACTTTCTCAGTCGGTTTCTTTTCCCGTTGTGCTTTCCACTCCTCAAACTCGCGTTTTCCTTCTTCGGATTCAAAGAAAGCGCGGATGTCGTGCATCATACGGTTAATTTGTCATTTTTTAACCGATGACGCTTTCTTTTTTAATATTACAATGATAACGACTGCGATGATGACGGCGGCTGCTATAGGGATTATAATGAACAGCGGATTGAATTTGCCCGTTTTTTTGACGTCTTTATCGCCGGTATCCGGCTTTTTCGTTTCGGGAGCGTTTGTCGCCGCGTCTGTTACGGTCTGTGTATCGGTCTCCGTTTCGGGTTCGGTTTCGGTTTCCGTCTGCGTCTCCGTTACGGCGCTCTGTTTTTTGTATATCATGTCCGAATACATATCCCACGGGTCGTCCGTATAGCCCTTGATCCACGCTATATCGACGTATTCGTCGGCCGGCGTACCGGCCGGGAAAGCGACGATGCCGAGGTCTACGATAAAGTGCGTCCAGCCGTCCTCGCCTTCCATATCGAACAGCACGACGTGCCAATCACCGTCGTTGCCGACCGTTTCCGTATAGCAGTTATCGGGATTGATATACTCCGTGAACATGTTGCGGTACACAACGCCGAGGTCTTCAACGTGCGGGGAAGAGGTGCGATATTTGACCGCCACGGTGCTTACGTTGTCCGCAAGCATGCGTCCCGGGATAAAGTAGAAGTACGGTATGCCCTCGTCTTCGCCGGGATAAAATCTTAAAAACGCCTCTCCGTTTTCCTCTGTGCGCTCAGCCCGGGCGTTTTCCGTTTTTATCGTGTCCGTTACAGCCTCAAGGCTCATGTCCGCGAACGTGAGAAGCCCGTATCTCTGCTCGTTTTCATCAAGACCCGTGTAATTTATGACCTCGCCTTCAACGTTGTCCGGCTTGCCGGTAAAGGTTATCCTTGCAAAATACTCATTCAGCTTCATGGAATACTGAGCGCCTATGCCGTGGCAGAACAGAAGCTGCCAGACCTCGCCCGTGGCGTATGAATCGCCGTTCAGAGCGAGTACAAAGGCGTAATTGAGCTGATCTCCGTTCTGCGGCGCTCTGTCCGTCAAGCCGAGCAGAGACTGCGCGCGAAGACGTATTTCATACGTTACGGTCTCGTTCCTTCTGTCGTATTCACCCATGAAATCCGTTCCGGCTTTGGGCAGATACTGCCCCGCCCAGCTTTCAACAAGCAGATGCCCGTCCTCGCTGTTCACGCCGAAGCCTATTTCATTATAGCTTTTGTCCTTGCCTGTCGCCTCCGGGTCGGCAAAACCGAGCTGCAGGCAGTTTGCGTTATACAAGAGTATACTGCTGCCGTAATCCGCCTCAGGGTCGCAATGGTATCCGTTGACCAGATGCACCGTGAATGCGATATAAAGATATGTTCCGTCCCAGCCCCAGTACGCGTCGAGTATGTTGTCTTCCGTCGAGTCTATAAAATCCTGGAACGAGTTTTCGGTTGTTTTGCCGAACGCCGCTTTTGACATATACGGCATATAGTTTTCAAACGGCAAGTATTCGTCTTTACCTATTACGCCGTCAATCTTCGGCTCGTTTGCAAGGAACGGTACGTCCCATCTGATATCGCGCTCTCCCGCCTCACAGTTCAGGATCTCCTCTATGCGTTCCGCGTCATATACAAGGACTCCGTTATCCGTGCGTATGGCAAAAGCGGAAAGAGCAAGCGCCGCGGCGAGCGTAACGATGCATGCAAGCGTTATGAACAGTTTTTTCATAGTTATACTCCGGTTATTATTTAGTACTTTGTTACCTCTGAATCTTTACAATCGGATAAAGACGTTTGAACTTGATTCTTGCGTTATCCGGATCTTAAGTCTTTACGCGAGACTTCTGTGTGCCGAAGCGGAAAGGCAGGGCACAATGCGGCAATATTGTGCGTATTCAGTCTGTCCGTTTTCATTATATTGCAAAGCAGGAGAAATGTCAAGACATGAAAACTGAAAAGAAACTATATTTTGAAGGATTAAGGCAGGTACCAATAACGGATAATAACGAAAAGCGATTCTTTGAAAAAACGATACCTTTGGAGGACGCGCCGGACGGGTCAGATCCGCTTCGCGGATGAAATCGCTTCGCGATGAAATCCGACTTCGCCGGGTTAAAAGGACGGATTTGATTTCATCGCGAGCGCCGGGGTTCCCCGAAGCGAGCTTGCGAGCGTTGGGGGTTCGCGGATGCGAACGATTTCATCCGGGACCTGCCCGGATTTCACCGCGCCGCAGGCGCGATTTCACTTTTTGTGATTTCGAGCGTTTAAGATAATAATGTGTAGAATATCATTTTGAATTTGGCAGAAGGCACTTTTTCAATTGTTTTTTCCGTTTTGCATATTCGAGCGTTAATCACAACGTAAAGGACACCCCCGTGAGGGGGCGTCCTTTGCGTGTATGACGGGCACGCCGTCAATCTGTGGTGAAAGTCCACGTGGGGCGTAGTTGCCGACGAACCCCAAAGCGACTCCCAAGGTTTGCACCGCG
>CACYWW010000002.1 GCA_902778145.1 uncultured Ruminococcus sp. | reverse complement strand
TTCGCTCACTAATGAAGACGGGCTATGCCCTAATGAAGACGGCAACTGCGTTGCCTAATGAAGCGAAGCCGCCCGCTTGAAGAAAACCGTTGAATTCGAGTTTCTTCATTAGCGAAGCGTCTTCATTTCTTCATTAGCCCGCTTGC
Organism: uncultured Ruminococcus sp.; assembly: GCA_902778145.1. Classification (GTDB taxonomy): domain Bacteria; phylum Bacillota; class Clostridia; order Oscillospirales; family CAG-272; genus UBA1248. Next base: position 74,724 of record CACYWW010000002.1, on the reverse strand, counting down.
GGGCGCCTTCATTTTCGGCGCGGCAAAGTTTATACATAATACTTCCTTATCACGCCGCGCCGAACGCTTCACGCGTATTTTTTTTACGGTATCTCCGGCAGAAAGACCTCTTTCGGAAGCGTGGTCGTGTCCGCGCTCTCCTCTCCGGTGTCGGTTTCGTTCTCTGATGCCGTCTCCGTTACGGGTTCCGTTTCAGCCGCCGAAGATCCCGGCGAGGTCTGTTGTTCCGTATCCGTCGCCGCATCGGTCACGGTACCGTCTTCTTCCGTTACGGTATCGGCGCCGCTTTCCGCATCCGTATCCGCGGGAGCCGTATCATCTTCGGTCCCGGTCGTTGTTTCCGTCGGCTCATCGGTCTTCTCCGCTGCCGTGGTTACGGTCGCCGCGTCAGTGACGGGCGTCTCAGTCGTATCAGCGCGGACGGTATCGTCCGCTCCGTTCGTACATGACGCGAGGACGAGGCAAAGCGCGGCAAGCGACGCGAGTATCATCCTTTTCATGTCATTCACCGAAAACGCGCTTTATCGCGTCAAGATATCCCGTGCCGTAAACGTTGTCGGGTAAGAGGTAACTCATCTCCGTCCATTCGTTCCAGCTGTTGACCGTGATCAGGTCGACGCCGTGCGCGTCCGCAAAAGCCTTCGCCTGACGAAACGCCTTTTCCACGTTTTCGGGCGTGTTGTTCTTCATTATGCCGCCGCGGAAGGAATAGAAGCGCGGGTTGTTGTCCCAGCCGAGCGAGACGTGCGGGAAGTATTTCACTCCGAGCGACGCGAACTGCTCCCAGAAGCCGAGAACGTCGGCCTGCACTTCGTTGTAATCGCGGTCGATATTGACGAAATGGCAGTACTGATAGTTCGTCGTGCTGTCGAAGCCGAGGATCTTTGCGATCTCTGACGAATAGAGATGCTCTCCGTCCACACCGGACAGATTGTGCACGCGCTCTCCCCACAGTATGAGCTGCAGATGGAGCCCGCCGCAGCCGGCTTTTTCAGCCTTTTCACGGAACGACTCGAGCGCCGCTTTCGTCTGATCGATACCGCCGAGCCCGTTTATGAGGTTGTCGATATCGTACACGGCGAAGACGGGCCTGCCGTCGATCCGGTAGTAATTCGGCTGACTGAAGTATTTCTCTATAACGCGGTCACAGACGATATCGAACTGTACGCGGTCGACGGAGCCGAGCCATACGGGCGTATCCTGTATCTCGGATATACGCTTGTCCCAGGTATAGTTCGCGTCGTGGTTCGCCCACATGAGATAAAACTTCATTTTATCCCTGTTTTTCGCCTTCAGGAAGCCGTCGTCAAGACAGCACTCAAGAAAAGGACGGCGGTCGTACCAGTACCAGTCGTAAATGAAAACGTTGACGCCGTGACTGCTCGCGAGCTCGATCTGCTCCTCCATCGTCTCCGGCTCCGCCTCGTCCTTATAGCCGAGCGTCGGGATCCTCGGGAGCTGATGTCCCTCGAATTTGGGTCTTGCAAGCCTGACAGACTGCCACTCGCCCTCTCCGTTCGGCCAGAAGATGCGTGAACGCTTCTCGTGCCCCGTATACGACGGCCATATATATGCTGCAATATCGTATTTTTTCATATCAATCCACCGTAAATCTGACAATATCCGTAAACACCTGTTTATGCAGGGCGTACGATTTCGCGTAAGCCCGGCTCCCCCTCACACGGTTTATCAGGCTTTCCGCGAGGGTACCGGAGCGCATGCAAAGCACAAGCTCGCCCTTCCACTCCCTGAAGCATTCGAAATACCCGAAAAAGTCCGTTTTGTTGAAGTCTATCCCGTACTCGTCTATCGCGGTCTCCGGCACGTTGACGCCGAAAATGTCCGAAAGCGGCGCGAAAACGCCGTTCGCCTTCAGCTTCTCATACTGCTGCCTGTCAAGGATGTATATGAAGGAGTTGCCGGACGCTATCTCATTGAAAAGAAGCTTTTCGTTCTCCGTGTTGACGGACGGGTCGAAATACACGCCGTCTCTTATGTACTGCGCGGCGAGCGCGTCGTTCACCCAGATCATGTCGCGGACGGATATGCCCTTTGCGGAGCGCTCATCCTTCGTTGTGTATACGGATCTGACGGCGGAGCGTATATCCTCTATCTGTGAGGATATGTTGTCTGGCCCCGCGTACGTGAAATACACGTCGAACTTTTCCTGAGACGAGCACTGTACGACGCAGACCGTCACCACGATCAGCGCGAAGACCGCGATGATCACGGGTACCTTATAGTAATACCAGTAGTTTTTGAACCAACTAAATATCTTCTGCATTTTCTTATAAATACGGCTGCTCACCCGGCTATTCCCGGATGAGCAGCCGTTTACTGCTTATGTAGGATTATTCGGGCTTCTTTTCTCCGCAGTCGGGGCAGAATTTGCCGGTGTTTACCTTACCGCATTTCGGGCAGGTCCACTCGGCGGGAGCCTCGGGCTTTTTCTCTCCGCATTCGGAGCAGAATTTGCCTTTGTTCTTCGCACCGCAGTTCGGGCATACCCATTCGGCAGCCGGAGCGGGCTTCTTCTCACCGCACTCGGGGCAGAAGTTGCCTTTTACGACGTTGCCGCAGTTCGGGCAGGTCCAGCCGTCGGCGGGAGCCGCGGGTGCGGGCTGTGCAGGCTGCGCCGTCTGCTGTACGGGCTGATTCTGACCCACGGCGTAGAGGTTGGCAGCGTTCATTCCGCCGGCGTTCATCGCCATACCGTAGCCGATGAAGCCGTTCATCGCGCCGCCCGGGTTGCCGGCAGCGGTGTTCATGGCGGAGATCTGACCGCCGACCATACGCGCCGCGCCTACGTTCGGGTTGAGCGTCATGGAAGTTTCCTCCCATTCCATGATCTTCTTTCTCTGATCCTCGGGGATCGACGGGACGCCGATGTTGAGGGAGTAGACCTCGATGCCGCGTCTGCCCCATGTATCCTTGAGCTCTACGTTGAGAGCGTCACGGACCTCGGGAGTGTGCGCCGGGATCTGGTCATACGAAACGCCCTGCGCGGAGAGTACCGCGAGGGAGGGCTGCAGAGCCTGGATGAGCTCCGCCTTAAGCATGCCGTCGAGCTGTTCGCACTTGAACGTGTCGGCTACGTTGCCCATGAAGCTGGTGTAAAGGAGCAGCGGGTCGACTACTTTATAAGAGTAGACGCCGTTGCAGCGGAGGTCGACGGACAGCTTGAATCCGAGCTGCTCGTTGATGACGACCTTGAACGGTACGGGATTGGCAGTGCCGAACTTCTTGTTCGGGATCTCCTTCGTGTTGAAGTAGTACACTCTCTGATCCTTACCGGTGTCTCCGCCGTATGTAAAACGTCTGCCTATCGTCTTGAAGGTCTCGATTATGGAAGTGCCGAGTTTTCCGGAGAACAGGCTGGGCTCAGTCGAGCTGTCCCACGTGAACTGACCGGGCTCCGCGCAGAATTCCACAACCTTGCCCTGCTCGACTATGATCATGCACTGACCGTCGGCGACGGCGATCCCGGATCCGTTGGAGATTATGTTGTCGTTGCCTTTTGTGTTGGAGGAACGTCCCGTGATCCTTTTCTCGCCCTTTACCATGAGGGTATCCTCGGGGATGGATTCACAGTAGAAGAATTCTTTCCACTGATCGGCAAGCGTGCCGCCTAAAGCGCCGGCGATTGCTTTGATAAGTCCCATTTTTTGTTGTCCTTTCGTTTTGATTTATTATTTTCCTTTTGTATTCTATCACAAAAATACGGCTTTGTCAATAGTCGGATAATGTAATTTGTGCGAAATATCGGCTCACATATCCCTGAAAAACATGATACTGTACAAAAACGGGTGTTTTTTCGGATGCCTGCCTCCCACAAGCGACAGGATAAGGCAGGCGAAGCCGCCGAGAGCTACCGGGATACCGGATATAAGCGCGGCTGTCAGATTTGATTTGTAACTTGCCGAAGCGCTTTCCTTACTTAAAAGTACGTTTCCGTCATCAGCGATGATGCCGTAAACATCGTCGCCGGCAACCAGCAAAACATATTCGTTCTTAGTATTCGCCTCAACGTATTTTTCCGCTTTTACGGGGCATCCGTATTTTTTTCCGCTGTCCGTCACCAGGTATTTTCCGTTCGTTGACGTTACCGTACATCTGATCGTTGTAAGATCGTTTTCCGCATTTGATATACCAAAGAATTGCGCCGCCGTACATATCGACAGTCCCGAAAAAACAAGCGCCAAGGAAAGGTATAATATGAAGAAAAACCAGCCGTGTCTGACGTTGCCTTTATAAGGGTCAGGAAAATGCTTTTTGTCCTCATCATAAGGGTCGTTTTCAAAGTATAAAAAGCCTCTGTTTTTTCGCTGTACAAGATGCAGAAAATCGAAAAAACCGTCGGAGCCGCTGTCAAAGTACATCGTTTTTCCGTCGTTTGTCTTTATGCTGTAACTGCTTTTTGAAATGCCGACGGAAAATCCGACAAAGTCCGAATACGAGTATTCTCTTTTTCTTCCGAACATTGTCGTATATATACATCCGGCGTTATCAAAAGTACAGTCGCAGTTGGATAAAGCCAGCAGCGGAAGTCCCAGAAGCATAAGAAAGAAAACGTGTACCAATAGAAATTCCGCGTTGCAGTATTCATTTACGATGATCAGAATAAACGAGCCGACGGAATACAATACCGAAAGCACAAGTATTATCCAAAACGCTTCAGCCGGCGGCAGAATATGCTTTTTTCCGTCCTTGTTTTTCTTCATACGACAGACTATACCGCAGATTGTCAGTGCGAATAGGACAAGGGAAACGCATAAACACAATATCTTCATTTCATCTTCATCAAAAATGTTCAAAGATCCCCGTAGGAACACAAGGGAACGCGCGGATAAGATCCATGCAGTCTTTATGCACCTTAACGCCGGGCAGATACGACAGCCCGCGCGTATCGCAAGCCGGGGCACCAATCAATATGCGCGTCAGCGCGCCCGCGTCGACGGTCAGATCGGCGTCTCCGTCCGGGATCCGCCTGACCTCGTGTCCGTCTTTGCCGTACGTCACGCGGAAAAGTCCGGCGACGCTTTCCATGCCGTCTTCCACGCGAACGGTGAACGTACCGTCGCTCCGCGGATACGTGTGCGCGTCAAGCAGTTTTTCCGTATCGAGCACGCGCGCGGCGAGATCCGGCACGAGCCTGTACTCCGTGTGCATATGATGGCGCAGCATCATATCCGCCTCGCGGCAGAGCGACAGATCCGTCATCCTTATCCTGTCGTACTCGCCCTCGAACATATACAGAAACGAAAAAATCTTTTCAAGCGAGCCGGGGCTCGTGTACGCGAGCTCGTGAACGGTGAGCACGGTATCGGTATAATGGTTGACGTCAAGCGTTTTGCTTCCGCTCACTACGACGTACGCCGCGGGCTCGCCGCCTTCATAGCAAATATACGCCTGTCTGCCGCCTCCGGTATAGTATCTGCCGTCGTATCTCGGCAGAAGCAGGCACCTGCCGCGGCTGAAGCGTTCGTATACGCTTATCATATCGCAAAGCCTCGTCTCGTCGTACGGGACGAGGCGGCACATTCTCGGCACGAAATCGAGGCAGCGCGTCGGGAATTCAGCGATCAGATGGTCGGCGACCCTTTCGTAGCCGAATTTGCGGTAAAACGAGAACGAGAACGGATGAAGCACGGACAGGACCGCGCCTTCGCTTTTGCCGAGCGCGTGCATGGACGCGAACATCTCACGGACGTGCCCGCCGCGCCTGTGCTCGACCGGCGTGCCGACGCCTCCCGCGAGCATGACCTTTATCCTGTTTTCTCCGTACTGCGCCTCCGTCAGCGTGAAGATGCCGGAGCAAAGCTCGCGCCCGCCTTCCGTCACCGCCGCGTTCAGTATCTGCCCGTATTCAAACGGCGTTCTGCTCTTTATAACCGTTTCCGTCATGTGAATTTTATCTCTATCCTGTCCTTATCCGGCTCGAATCTCGTCAGCTTCACCTTCGCGGCGCGGAGCATGCGCTTCGACGCGTTGTTCGCGGGCGTGCCCGCGTATTTGTCGGACAGATATATCACTTCCTTTATCCCCGCCTGGATTATCGCCTTTGCGCACTCGTTGCACGGGAAAAGCCCGACGTAGACCCTCGCCCCCGCAAGGCTCCTGCCGCCGGCGTTGAGTATCGCGTTCAGCTCCGCGTGCACGACGTAAGGATATTTCGTCTCCTCGCCCTCGCGGTCCCACGGGAACTCGTCGTCGGAGCAGCCGCGCGGGAAGCCGTTGTAGCCCGTGGATATTATCCTGTTGTCCTCGCCTACTATGCAGGCGCCGACCTGCGTGTTCGGATCCTTGCTGCGCATAGCCGCGAGCAGCGCGACGGACATGAAATATTCGTCCCAGTTTATGTAATCAGCCCTCTTCATCCTTTTTCTCCTTTTTCGGTACTTTCGATATGATGATCACTGCGATCCCGCCGGCGATGACGGCGGAGCACACGACGACGATCACAACGTAAAGCGGTCTGAAGCCGCCGCCGGTCTTTTCAGCGTCTGTCACAGCCCCCGTTTCCACGTCGGTCACAGTCTCCGTTTCCGCGTCGGTCGCGGGTACGGTCTCGGTATCATCCCCGCGTGTGACGACGTCCGGCTCCGGCGCGTCATAGTCTTTATCCGTTATGAAAACGATATTGTGTATGAGGTATTTCTGCCCCTTCTGCGTATACGCCGTAAGATACACGGGCCCGCTGTGCGAGACGTCCGAGAGATCCACGGACACGGTCTGCCTGTGGAGCCATCCGTTCTTTCCGTCCGTTATGCGCTTGTGGCCGAGATCGGCGGACAGATCCTGCTCCGACCCCTCGCCGCCGTATGGATGCTCCGGATCCGATACGAATCCGATATACGACCCCACGCCGCAGGCGTCGCGGTCGAATTTCGCGTCGACCGAATATTCGATCAGAGCGCCGGAGTACTTAGAAAGATCGATATCGCCGAGATCGAGGCAGCTTCCGGTCTGGCCGACGAATACACGCCAGCTCACCTTGCCCGCGGCAAATCTTTTCTTCACGCCGGACAGCGCCGAAAGATCGACCGTATCAAACGAACCGACGACGGGTTTGTCGAGATATTTTCTGTCCTGCAGCGCCGTTCCGTCGGGATACGGGCACGACTCGGGCATACCCTCGTACACAGGTATGAGGAACGTATACGGCAGATCGAGCATTTTGTTCTCTTTGAATGAATTATAGAAGGTCGTCGCGACGCCGGTCGATCCGTGGATGCTCTGCATATACTGTCCCCAGAAATTGCGGGAAGAGCGCGGGTCGACGTTGAATTTCTGAAAATACGGCGTGTTCTGATAGTCCTTTATGTATGTGTTCGTCGCTTTATACGCGCCTCCGTAAAGCGATTTCCAGCGGGTGTTCCAGGACGGCCCGCCCCATTCGGCGGCTTTTTCCGGCGTGCCGTTTTTCGCCTCGTTCATACCTCCGAGATATATGGCGAAATAACCGGTGCCGGCGGCGCCTATGTTGAAATAATTGTAAAGTCCGTTATACGAAAGCAGCTGCTTTTCCGTGTAGCCGGAGGTCGGCGCGTTTATGAGATGGCCGTTTTCCGATCCCGTAACCTTGTTTTTGTAATAATACCAGAGCTTGTCTCCGCATTTGCCGTTTATCAGCGAGCTCGTGCCGGAAACGCCCTGCTCCGACCTGACGCGCGCCGCAAGATACACGGGGCTCGCGCCGAGCTCTTTTCCGATATCATAGAAATATTCGGCGTACGTGACGTCCGAATAGTCTCCGTCGAGCCGGGCGTCGGACATGAACGTGCCCTTCAGCGCCGCCTCCGTCATTTTGAGCGTTACGCTGTCGCTCCAGGCGAGATCGTAGAACTGGAATATCTGCTTCTCGTCCATGAAGTTTCTCGGATCGAGCATGTAGGAGACCGCCTCGCGCGACGCCTTCCACCAGCCGGAATCGTACTGCTCATAATTCGACATATCGCGCAGGACTATGTACTGATCGCCGTTCGGGACAAGGCTGCGCTTCGGATTCTCGTCAGTCTCCATATACAAAACGTATTCCCACGTGTATTTTCCGCCCGACATTTCCGTTATATCGATCGGCTCGAAATTCCAGAGCGGGTGTTTTTTGTGTAAAACAGACAGCTTTTCCGCATAGTCCTCCGGAAATCCTTTTTCAATGAGCGACGCCCGGTAATCCTCCTCCGCCGAAAAAACATGCGGAACCATCAACAAAGCGATCATAACGCACAAGACTGTTTTCAGTATCTTCATCCGTTTCTTTCCTCTCATCTGTCCTTTTTCAGAAATCTGATTATATCGCGCGCGGCGGGCACCGATGTTATCTCCCCTTTTGTCGAGGACGAGTAGGCGTACGCGGCGGCGGCAAGCTGCGCGGCTTTCTGCACGCTGCCGTCCGTTTTCACATACGCGGCGCACAACGCGGCGCCGTATACTGTCGACGCACCGTCCTCGTCAAGATACGTGGACGGGTATTCTCCCGCCATCTCGGTGTGGAGCCCGTCATATATGAACGCGCCCCTGTCCGGGATCCTGATTATATAGTATTTCGCGTTGACGCGCGAGGCGAGCGCCAGCGCCGCCGGCAGGAATTTGCTGTATTCGTCCGGCTCCACTCCGCAGTATGCCGCAACGTCGGACGATTCGAGCACCGCCGCCTCGAGCCTGACCTGCGGCGGATCGGCGCGTCTTCCCGGGGACGGGCACGGATTCCAGAACACCGGAACGTTTTTGTTCCGGGCGAGATTCGCGGCGAACGCGGTCAGCCTCCCCGGGAGCTCGTTCTGTATATACACGGCGTCGGGATACGACATGAACGCCGCCTCTATGTCCTCCTGACTGATCAAGGCGTTCGCCTCCGGAAATCTGAGAGTGCGCGGCGGTCTGCCGTTCTCGTTCACGTTGAGCAGAAGTCCCGTTCTGGAGTCCTTGAAGCGCTTTACGAAACGGCGGTCCACGCCGGTCTCGCCGAGAAAGTCGTAAAGCTGCTGTCCGAACATATCGTCGCCCGCGGCGGAGCACAAAATACTGTCTACTCCGAGCGCGCGGAAGGTGAGAGCCGCGGTCACGCCTCTGCCGCCGGGCATGACGTCATAACCGTCGCCCGCCGCTTCCCGCGCGACGCCCGGCAAGGTCTGCATACAGGCGTTCAGCCGCATATAAGCCGATGAGATTATCAGGACTCTTTTGTTCATTTTATCGCTCCCGTTGTTATACGATTCCGTTTTTTCCGACAATACCGGACACACGGCAAGTTTATCCGACAATATCATTATACACTACTTTTCCGCTTTTGTAAATAGAATTATCCAAAAAACAGATCATTTTCGCGCCGTCATTTGCCCGACACCTCAAAAAATTAAAAAAACCTGTATTGACAAAAAACCGCGGCGCGGATATAATGGTTTATAATAACAAACATGATAACAAGCCCGGGAGGGGCATAATTATGAAGATCATCAGATATACGGCGCTTATCGCCGCGCTCATCATGCCGCTGATGCTCGTCGCCTGCGTCGGCGCGCCCGGCGCCGAAAGCTCGACGCACCCTGTCATCACGGCGCCGGAGCCTGAAACGCTTCCGCCGATAACGCCGGTCGACACGTCGGACGGACCGGAAACGACGGAGCCCGAAACGACAGAGCCGCAGACCACGGAGCCGCAGACGACCGAGCCTCAGACGACCGAGCCGCAGACGACCGAACCTCAGACGACGGAACCGGAAAAGGATCCGGATCCGCTCGGCTTCAAGGAAGATCTATCCGCTTACGAAAAATACATGGATCCCGAGGACAGGGACGGATATCTCATCCTCGTCAATCCGTCAAATCCCGTAGGTAAGGATCACAAGCCGACCGATCTTGAGCCGCTGGTCGACACAAGGCCCGACAGAAGCAAGAGATACATGCGCCTTTACGCCGCGAAATCGCTCGAGGCGTTCCTGAAGGAAGCCCGCGCGAACGGCTGCAAGGACGTCACCGTGACGAGCGCCTACAGAAGCTACGATTCTCAGAAGGAGATATTCGACGGCGACGTAAAAAAGCTGATGGAAAAGGGCTATTCTGAGGAAGAAGCGATCGCCATAGAGCGCAAGGACACCGCGTATCCGGGTGAGAGCGAGCATCAGACGGGCCTTGCCGTCGATATGCACAACCTGGGCGCCGCAAGTCAGAGATTCGCCGAAACCTTTGAAGCGAAATGGCTTGAGGAAAACTGCTGGAAATTCGGCTTCATACTCAGATACATGCCCGATAAAGAAGACATAACGACGTACGTTTACGAGCCGTGGCACTTCCGCTACGTCGGCAGATATCACGCAAAGCGTATCTACGATCTGCACATGTGCCTTGAGGAGTATATTGAATACCTTGAAAACAACGGATAAGATGACGGCCGCGCTCTCTCTGCTCTGCGCGCTTGCGCTTACGTCGTGCGGAGCGCCGGAAGCCCGGCAGACGACCGCTGCCGATGAAACGGCGGTGACCGTAACGGAAACCGTTACGGAGCAGCCGGAAACTCTGCCTCCACTATCCATTGTATCGGAGACGGCCGAGCCGGAAACGACGGAGCCCGAAACGACCGAACCGGAAACGACCGAGTCCGAGACGACGGATCCCGAGACGACGGATCCCGAGACGACGGAACCCGAAACGACGGAGCCGGAGACGACGGAGCCCGAGACGACAGAGCCCGCCGCGTCATACGAGCTTGGTTTTAAAGAGGATCTTTCGGAATACGAAAAATATCTCGATCCGGAAGACCGGGACGGTTATCTGCTCCTTGTAAACCCGGAGCATCCGCTCGGCAGGGATTACAAGCCGTCCGACCTCACGCTGCTTACCGACAGGCGCGAGGGCAGGAAGGATGAGCTGAGGCTCTATGCCGGCAAAGCGCTCGAGGCGTTCCTTATGGAATCGAGAGCGAACGGCTGCAAAAGGATGACGTCCGTCAGCGCCTACCGCCCGTACAATACTCAGGAATATATCTTTGACAACGAGGTCAAGGGATATATGGAGGAAGGTATGACGCGCGAGGAAGCGATAAAGAAAGCGAGATCCGATACGGCGTATCCCGGAGAGAGCGAGCATCAGTCGGGGCTTGCCGTAGACGTGCTGGACTACGGATCGACGCTCAGCACGTTCGGCGGCACGTTCGAGGCGGAATGGCTTGCCGCAAACTGCTGGAAATTCGGCTTCATACTCCGCTATCCCGAGGATAAGGAAAGTATAACGACATACGTTTACGAGCCGTGGCATTTCCGCTATGTCGGAAGATATCACGCAAAGCGTATTTTCGATATGCACATGTGTCTTGAGGAATATATCGAATACCTCGCGAATAACTGAGCCACATCTGTCAATAATACCCGTGGTGACACGGGTATCAACTTGCAGACAAAGTTTTTATTCTTTATTCTACTCCTTCCGTCACGACTGAACGTCGTGACACCTCCCTCAAAGAGGGAGGCAAAACAAGGTTCCTCCCTTGGGGGAGCTGTCATCCGGGAAGCTTCCCGGATGACTGAGGGAGTTTGTCTTCACTCTGATACCCGTGGTGACACGGGTATTTTTATTTGAAAGGACGGTTATATGGAAAACAAAAACAAAACGCAGGACGAGGAAATGCTGACCGATATTTACAAAAACTGCAGGATGGGCACGGAATCGACGGCGAAGCTGATGCCGGACGTGAAGAACGACGGGATGCGGCGCGTGATGGGCGAACAGCTGAAGAGCTATCAGGGCTTTTCCGCACGCGCGGCGGAGCTTCTCGCGCAGCACGGCACGGCGCCGCACGACGCGACGTTTTTCGAAAAACTCCCGGCTGAGATGGGGATGGCGTTCAGCCGTATGACCGACACGTCGGATCAGAAAACGGCGCAGATGATGATAAACGGCTTCGTCATGGGCGTCACTGAGCTGAAAAAGCAGCTTGCCGACACGCCGGACGTATCGGAGCAGACCGCCTGTCTTGCCGCGGATATGATCCAATTTCAGCTCGGGGCGATAAACGATATGAAGCAATTTCTGTGAAAGTTAAAAAATCGTATTGACACGTCACAAAAACGGTGATAAAATCATATCATCAGACATACACGGACCGGCGCCTGAGCGCCGGTTTTATTAAAGAAAGGAAAGAAAATGAAAAAACTGATCACCATACTTCTCGCGGCAGCGGTCATCATCGGCGTTTTGCCGGCAGCCGTAAGCGCGGAGAGCGGAGCAGTCAGGGAAAACAGCGATTACGGCGGAGCCTGGGAGATCAACGGCACGACGTATCAGAGCCGGGAGAGGATCGAATGGCCGAACTTCGGCGTTTACATGCTCGGCAATACAGATGAAAAGATCGGGCTTTACATGGAAATGACGATAGCCGACAAATCCACCGAGCCCGACGGACTCGGCGGCGACGCCGGCTTCATGGTCGGCATCAGCGATCTTAACGGAAACGGCATCATCGAAGAGAATTACGACGAGTATTATCTGATAGATATCTCCTGCAGCAACGACGGCGGCTTCATAGCCATCGAAAAGAACAAGGCGAAATGGGGCGGCTGGGAGGTCATAGACCATTCCTCCAGTTTCCGGAAAGGCACGGTCGTGGGACTTTACCTCATCTACGATCCCGCGGTATCGTATTTCGCGGTATACATAAGCGAGATCGACAGCGATGGCAAGGCGATGACCGAGCCGGATCCGTGGATCGAATGGACAGACGACAGCGATCCCTTCATCGGCAAGGGCTACGGTCTCTGCTCGAAGATCACCGACGGCGTTTTCAATAACGTCAGAGTCCTCAAGGGAGACGAAGCCGTTCCCCCGCAGGCGACCGATTTCACCCCCGCCTACGATCCGGAGGCTCAGAAGATACTCATCGCGGATTTCACGGATCCCGAGACCGTCAAAAAGACGCTCGGCACCGGCAGCGATTGCAATCTCGAATTCGATGAAGAAAACGGATGCCTTAAGGTCACGGTAACAGGTCCCGACCCGTTCTTCAAGCTCCCGATGAATATGAGAACGTATTTTGACGGGGAAAAATACACGGTGATCACGCTCAACTACAAGACGGAGGAATTCGCTCAGGCGGAGATATTCTATACGACGAATTCGTCAAGAGACATAGCGAGAAACCATATATTCTTCGATCTTGAAGACACGGAGGATTTCGCGGATCTTGACGTCGACATGCTCTTCGACGATTACGGCAACTGGCAGGAGCAGATCAGATCCATAAGGATCGACCCGTCCCACAACGGAGTCGAGGACACGGTGTTCTATTTCAGATACGTGTACGCGCAGACGGAAAACGCGGGAGAACAGTCCGACACGTCCGCGGAGCCTTCGACCGACAACAGTCAGACCGAGCCTGACACAGAGCCCGATACCGAGCCTGAGCAGACCGGCACGCAGACCGAAGCGGCGACCGACGGCACGACCGTTACGTCCGCTGAAGAAGCGAAGGACACGGCGGGCGACAGCACGAAGAGCTCCGGCCTCGGGACGCCCGCGATCATAGGCATAGCCGCCGGCGCGGTCGCGCTCGTCGCCGCCGCCGTCTCAGCGGTACTCGTCGTCAAAAAGAAAAAGAAATAAGAAAGCCTCAGGCCGGGGCCTCGTGCAAAAAGTTTTTCAAACGCCTTGACATCCGGCGCGTTTTGTGCTAAAATATATCCCCGATAATGGGATATAGCCAAGCAGGTTAAGGCACAAGACTTTGACTCTTGCACTCCGCTGGTTCGAGTCCAGCTATCCCAGCCAGAAAAAAGCACGCGTGAGCGTGCTTTTTTCAACTAAGTGTTCCGCCCCGGCGGAACGTGAAGTGTCCTCCGGACGTGAAGAGCGCTTCGCGTGTGAAGTGTGCCTTCGGCACGATATGCGGAACACTTAACTTCACTTTGCGGCAAAGCCGCAAAACTTCACTGTGAGCGCAGCGAACAACTTCACTTGCCCGCAGGGCAAACTTCACTGAAAGGAAACGATCATGTCAGAATCAAAACTCCGCGATCAGTCCCTTGAGTTTGCCGTCTCTGTTATCAACCTCGTCAAAGACTTAAAATCGAAACACGAAACGATCATCTCCAACCAGATCGGACGCTCCGGCACGTCGATCGGCGCGAATATTCGTGAGGCGTTTTATGCCCACGGCAAGGCGGATTTTGTGGCAAAGTTACATATCGCCCTCAAAGAATGCTCCGAAACCGAATATTGGCTTGAGCTTTTGATAGAAAAGGGCAGGTTCTTATATTCGGCTGACGCCGGGTGATATTGCGCTTCGCGCAGTTAAAAGGCGAATGGAATATCACTGCTCCGAAGGAGTAATATCACGTTTTCCGTCAGGAAAACATATCTCACCTCATCGCTTTCACGCGCGCAAAATAAATAATATTCATCTTGACTTTGCGGCGGAGATGTTTTATAATATATCCATGACCGTAACAAGGAGAAATTTATGTTTTATATAGGTTGTCATTTATCGTCTTCGGGCGGATATCTGCAGATGGGAAAAACGGCGACGGAGCTCGGCGCGAACACCTTCCAGTTCTTCACGCGCAACCCGCGCGGCGGATCGGTGAAAAAATTCGATCCCTGCGACTGCGCGGCGCTCGTTTCATACATGAAAGAAAACGGCTTCGGCAGGATCGTCGCGCACGCGCCGTATACGCTCAATCCGGCGTCAGCCGAGCCGCGCACGCGTGAGTTCGCGAACTCAGTGTTCGCGGACGATATCGCGATCCTCGAGCATATCCCGGGCGCGCTTTACAATTTCCATCCCGGCAGCCATGTCGGGCAGGGTACGGATATCGGCACCGGGTTCATCCTCGATATGCTCAACGCGCATATGAGCCGCGATATGGGCACCACGGTACTGCTCGAGACGATGGCGGGCAAGGGCAGCGAGATAGGCTCGACGTTTGAGGAGCTCCGCGCGATAATCGACGGCTGTGAATACAAAGAGCATCTCGGCGTATGTCTTGACACGTGCCATATATCCGACGCGGGCTACGACGTGAAGGACGGGCTTGACGAAACGCTTGAGGAATTTGACCGTGTAATAGGGCTTGACCGTCTGTTTGCCGTCCATCTGAACGACAGCAAAAACCCGACGGGCGCACACAAGGACCGTCACGAAAAGATCGGTCAGGGCTTCATCGGGCTTGAATATATCGAAAAGATCATCAACCATCCGGCGCTTCAGGGGCTCCCGTTCGAGCTTGAGACGCCGAACGACAACGAAGGTTACGCCGCCGAGATAAAACTGTTGAAGGAGTTGAAAAAATGAAATACATAGCCGAAGAATACAACAGGTTCCGCGTAAAATACCGCAGCACGGCGCCCGCCGTCGCGTCGTTTTACTTCACGTGCGGCGGTGAGACCGTTTCGGAGCAGTTCTATCTGCCCGCGGATGAGAGCGGTGTTTTTGAAAGCTTTACCGAGGGATTTCTTGAAGGCAGGCTCGCTTTCGGGCTCTTCGATCTTCGCGTCGACGTGCGCGGCGACGGCGAATGCGTCATAGATGATATTACCGTAAGCGTCTGCGAGGCGCCCGAGGGCGGCACGTACTACATAGAAAACGACGTTTTAAAGGTCGGGGTTGAGCTTGTATGGGGCGGCGGTCTTTCGTATTACGAGGACAAGAGATGCCGTATCGAAGGCCTTGTCAATATGCTGAACCACGCGGACACCGGCAGACTCGTACAGCAGTCGTATTACGGCACGCACGAGCCTCCGTACATCAGGGGAGAATTCATGGGAAATCCCTGGAGCTACAATCCCGTTCAGGGCGGCGACCGCGGCAACTGCAGGAGCAAGCTCATAGATTACAAAGTCAGCGCCAATTCCGTATGGGTGAAATGCCGCCCGCGCGACTGGGGCAAGGTCGGCAGTTATACGTACAGCTATATGGAAAACACGTATACGACAGACGGCGATATGCTCCGCGTCGACAACGTGTTCGTCGACTGGTCGGGCTATAAGCATCCCGTTGCCACGCAGGAGGTACCCGCGTTCTACACGGTCAGCTATCTCGATAATTTCTATTTCTACGACGGGGACAAGCCGTGGCAGGACGAGCCCCTGCAGGTCCGCCGCGATCTCATTTTCTGGCCCGAGGACTGGCCCCGCCACAGATTCCCGCTCAACAAAAAAAACACCGAGACGTGGGCGGCGTGGTGCGATAAGGACGACTGCGGTATCGGGCTTTACGTTCCCGGGGCTCAGCTTTACGTCGCCGGGCGTTATATGCACGACGGCACGAAGGATCCGGCGGCGGGGCCGACGAACTACGTCGCGCCGCTGTATGCTCTCGGTATAATATCATACAAGCCGATCCGCTACTCGTATCTCGTGACCTCGGGCAAGCTTGAAAGCATCAGGGAGAAATTCAAGTCAAGGCGCGGTTTCACGGACAACGCGTCATTCAGAGCATACAACGAATGACCGACCACGCGCCGATCAGCGCGTCGATCGACCGGGCGGCGTTCGCCGGGCTTGTGGACGGCATACGGAAATACGGCACGGATCTGTCGCCGTATTTTTCGTAAAGCGAAAAAGCAAGCGACCCGTTAAGATAAACCGCTTTTATATCGGCGGCGGAAAAAATCAGGGAAAGATCGTTCGGGATCACGTCTTTGATACTTGAATCCGCGCTTCCGGTCACGGTACACGATCCTATCACGTCCCACAGCGCGACGCCGTGTTCGAGAAGCATGCGCTTCTTTTCCTCAACTCCTCCGGGCTCATCGCATCCGAGCACGGCGGAAAGCACCCGCCAGAACCTGTTCCGCGGGTGTCCGTAATAAAATCCCTGCTTGCGTGACGCCTCGGACGGGAAGCTTCCGAGGATCAGTATCCTGCTTTTGCCGTCATACACCGGCATGATCTCGTGTTTCATGCGTTCATTTTACAACATTCGGGATAAAAAGTCAACATGAAAAAGCTATTCTCATATCTGAAAAGATATAAAAAGGAGAGCGTGCTCTCGCCGTGCTTCAAGCTATTTGAAGTCGTGCTCGAGCTGTGCGTCCCCTTTATCGTGTCGTATATGATAGACAACGGTATAGGAGGCGGAAACAAAGCGATCATCGTCAGATGCTCTCTGATACTCGTCGCTTTTGCCGCCGTCGGATTCGGATTTGCCGTCGTTGCGCAGTATTTCGCCGCAAAGGCGGCCGCCGGTTTTGCCGCCGACCTGCGTTCGGCGCTGTACGGCCGTATAGGAGAGCTCTCATATTCCGATCTCGACTCGATCGGCGTCTCATCGCTTATAACCAACATGACGAGCGACGTGAGCCGGGTGCAGAACGGCGTGAACCTGACGCTCAGACTGCTTCTCCGTTCACCCTTCGTCGTTTCAGGCGCGGTTGCCGCCTGCTTTGTGATAAGCGCGAAGCCCGCGCTCGGATTTGCCGCGGCGGTGCCGCTTCTGCTCGTATTCGTCTATTTCATAATGCTGTTCGGGATGAAGATGTATTCCCGTGTTCAGCACAGTCTTTCGCTCACCGTGCGCCGCGCAAAGGAGAACCTTGACGGAGTCCGCGTGATCCGCGCGTTCGGCGTCACGGATTCCGAAAGTCTCCGGTTCGACGCTGAAAACGCCGATCTTATGAGAGATCAGATCAGATCCGGCAGGCTTGCCGCGCTGCTCAACCCGGTAACGTTCGTCATAGTGAATCTCGCCGTCGCCGTCATGATGTATCTCGGCGCCGTAAAGGTGAACGCGGGGACCATGACCCGGGGCGAGACGGTCGCGATGTACAATCTCACCGCCATGGTGCTGGTCGAGCTGATCAAGCTCGCCGATCTGACGATAAACATAACGAAGGCGCTTTCGAGCGGAAGGCGGCTGTCATCCGTGCTTGAGCTCGAACCGTCCTTAAAATACGGAAAAGAGGAGCTTTCGCCGTCCGGCGGATACGCCGTAAGACTCAGCGGCGCTTCTCTTTCGTACGGCGGCAAAGAGGCGCTTTCCGGGATAGATCTCGATATAAAGGCCGGTCAGACCGTCGGCATCATCGGCGGTACCGGCTCCGGCAAATCATCGGTCATCGCGCTGATCGCGCGTTATTACGACAGGACGGACGGCGACGTCCGGCTTTTCGGGCACGACGTCCGCGAGTATCCGGAAAAACAGCTCCGCCGTCTCGTCGGAGCCGTGCCGCAGAGAGCCGTGCTTTTTGAAGGCACCCTGCGGGAAAACCTTCTCTCCGGGGCGAGCGATGTGTCCGACGACGTAATAAACGCGGCGCTGAAGGCGGCCTGCGCGGACGATTTCGTCGCGGCGAAGGGCGGCATTGACTGCCGCGTCGAGCAGGGCGGCAAAAACTTCTCCGGCGGTCAGAAGCAGAGGCTTTGCGTCGCGCGCGCTCTTCTCCGCTCTCCGGCTCTGCTCATTCTCGATGACAGCAGCTCCGCGCTCGACTACGCGACGGACGCGCGTATGCGCGCCTCGATCAGGGAATATTCAGCCGGAATGACCGTTCTCATCGCCGCGCAGCGTGTCTCAAGCGTTTCCTGCGCCGACGTGATATATGTGATGGACGACGGCATGGTCGTCGCCTCCGGCTCGCATGAGGAGCTGCTTTCAAGCTGTCCGCGCTACGCGCATATATACGCCTCGCAGACGGGAGGTGAAGACAATGAATAAGAAAGTAATAAAAAAGACGCTTTCCGCGGTAAGAGGTCACGCCGGGGCTTTCGCTGCCGTCATGATCCTCGCGGCGGGCTACGCGGGTCTTTCGCTTTACGTACCGCTCATATTCGGAGACGTGATAGACCTTCTTTCAGACGGCCCGGTGGATTTTCCGCGTCTTGTATCGAAGCTTGTAATGATCGCCGTTTTCTCCGTTGCGGCGGCGCTGCTTCAATGGCTGATGAACGTGATAAACAACCGCACGGCATACGGCATAACGGCGGATCTGCGGGAAAAGACGTTTTGCAAGCTTCAGAGGCTGCCGCTCTCATATCTTGACACGCACCCGTCGGGCGACACGCTCAGCCGCTTCACAAACGACGCAGAGCAGCTCGCGGACGGTCTGCTCCTCGGCTTCACACAGCTTTTCACCGGTGTATCGCTCATAATCGGAACGCTCATATTCATGCTGACGATAAAGCCGTCAGTCACAGCGGCGGTCGTGCTGCTCACTCCTCTTTCGCTGTTCACGGCGAAAACGATAGCCTCGCGCACGTACGGCATGTTCTCAAAGCAGACCGCCGACACGGCGAGGCAGACGTCCTTCGTCACCGAGACCGTGGGTGAACAAAAGACGATCCGCGCGCTCGGCGCGGAGGAAGACGGCAGACGCAGATTCAGAGAGCTCAACGAAACGCTCAGGCAGTCCTCGATGAAGGCGACGTTCTTCTCCTCGCTCACCAATCCTTCCACACGCTGCGTCAACGCGATCGTTTACGCCGCGGTGGCGCTCACCGGAGCGTTGACGGTGATGTCCGGCGGGATGACCGTAGGCGCGCTCTCGAGCTTCCTTGCGTACGCGAACAAGTACACGAAGCCGTTCAACGAGATATCCGGCGTCATAGCGGAGCTCCAGAACGCTCTCGCCTGCGCGGACAGGATCTTCGGATTTCTCGAGCTTGAGGAAGAGCCGGAGGACGGTAAAACGGACCGTTCGACTCTGTCCGACCGGATAACGATCGAGGACGTATCGTTCTCGTACACGGACGACAAGCCGCTCATCCGGCACATGGATTTCACGGCGGAGCCGGGAAAGCATACCGCGATAGTGGGGCCGACCGGCTGCGGAAAGACGACGCTCATAAATCTTCTTATGAGGTTCTATGACGTACGCGAAGGATCTATAAAGATCGGCGGGGTCGACGTGCGCGACATGACACGCGCCTCGCTCCGCGCCGGGTACGGCATGGTGCTCCAGGAAACATGGTTGAGATACGGCACTATTGCATATAACATAGCGCTCGGGCGTCCGGACGCCGACCGCGGCGAGATAGTCGGCGCGGCGAAAAAGGCGCACGCCCACAGCTTCATCGAAAGGCTCCCGCAGGGCTACGACACCGTCATCGGCGAGGACGGTGGCGGATTGTCGCAGGGGCAGAAGCAGCTCATCTGCATCGCCCGCGTGATGCTCTGCCGTCCGCATATGCTGATACTCGACGAGGCGACGAGCTCGATCGACACGATGACCGAGAAAAAGATCCAGTCCGCGTTCGATGAGCTCACGGAGGGCAGGACGGCGTTCATCGTCGCCCACCGCCTCTCCACAGTTCTCGGAGCCGATGAGATCCTCGTTATGCGAGCCGGCAGCATAGTCGAGCGCGGCATGCATAAGTCGCTGATGGAAAAGCACGGGTTTTACTACGAACTGTATCAGAGCCAGTTCAAACAGGGCCAACAGATCTGACAGGGGAGCAGACGCGCCCGCAAACGAACGGAATATCAAAACGGCGCGATCCTTTCAAAGGACCGCGCCGTATTTGTCATTCCGAGCCGTGAAAAACACGTTTGCGTTGTTCATATGCCCGGAAAAAGCAGTACGTTCATACCGTGCTTTCTCCGAAAACGTGCAGATAATAGTCTTCGAGCGTGGGTGAGACGGCGATCGCGTCTTCAGCCGGGGCTTTGTCGGAGAGTATGCGCAGATACACGCCGCCCGAATCCTCCTTTGAAATGTTGGTGACCTTGAATTTTCTCTGATATTCCGTCACGTCCTTTTGCGCGGTGTTTACGCGGAAGACTTTGCCGGATATCTTTTCCGTCAGCTCGTCGGGAGGCGCGTTGTCAACGATGACGCCTTTTTTCAGCATGACCACGTCGCGCGCGATATACTCAATATCGGATACGACGTGAGTAGCGATGATCACGATTTTATCAAACGAGATTTTCGATATGTAGTTCCTTATCGCTATTCTCTGCTTCGGGTCCATGCCCGCCGTCGGCTCGTCGAGCACAAGTATCTTCGGATCGCCCAGGACCGCCTGTGCAAGCGCGAGGCGCTGTTTCATACCGCCGGAAAAATACGCGGTCTTCTTTCTTCTGACGTCAAGCAGCTCCACCTCTTCAAGCACGCCGTCTATCTGCTTTTCCGGGTCTTTGACGCCTTTGAGCGCCGCCATGTAGTATAGATATTCCTCCGCGGAAAACTGCGGGTAAATGCCGGGATACTGCGGCATATATCCGAGCAGCTTCAGATATTCCCTGCCCATTTTCGATATATCTTTTCCGTCAAATTTAATCTTTCCCCCGTCGGCTTTAATGTTGTCCGTGATGATATTCATCAGCGTAGATTTCCCGGATCCGTTCGGTCCGAGCAGGGCGTATATGCCCGGCGTCATCGTCAGCGTAAAACCCGACAGCGCCTTGTTCTGCTTATAGCTTTTGCTTACGTTTTCTATTACAAGCTCCATATCAAATCTCCTGTTTGCCTTTCATTTTGACTGTCTGCGGTATGATCAGCAGCAGAGGTATCACGACGCAGACGAAAACCGAGACGGCGAAGAACGCCGGGCTGTGCGCAAGCTGTATAAAGCCCGAGCCGTCAAGCATATACGACGGATCGGCGCAGTGCGCGATCATGCTTTCCGCGCCCGACAAAAGAAACGTCGGGAACACGTACAGGCACGCGGAGACGGTAAACGACGTGAGGTTGTTCTTCAAAAGCAGACTCAGCCCGCAGCAGAACAGACACAGCGTTATCACGCCGGCAAACCTCACCAGGATCATGAGAAGCAGATACGCCCACAAAGGCATGCTCCCGGTGAATTCAAAGCCCGGAACGGCGTACATCGGCGCCGTCGGCTCCGTCATGCCGAAATACGAGAAGGTCGATACCGCGGACACAGCGGTAAACACGGCGAACAGCACGGCGGACAGACAGATACACGTCAGAAGCTTTGTCTTAAGCAGCTTTTTGCCGCCGTTGTACGTCGTTTTCACGACGTCGTGCGTCCTGTTCGTGAAGTCGTATGAAAACAGATACGTGCATATGTAAACGACGGCAAGTATAAGAAATATATCGGCGCCCGAATCGAAAAAGCGTTTGTATCCGCCGTCGTACAGTATCGGCGCGTCGATGCCCCGTTCCCTCAGCTCCTTCAGACGGTCTATCTTATCTCTGAACATCAGAAGACCTTCAAAGCGCATACGGTAATACGCTTCAAGGTCGCCCGGCTCCATATTGAACTCGCCGAGGATGTTCTCGTCCACGTCATAGCCGTTCGTCAGCATGTAGCCCGCTCCGACTTTCCGCTGTTCGTGCAGATATTCCTCCTCGAATTTTTCCGTCATCTGCCCCTGCCATTTGTCGCAGTAGTATTTGTAAACCGTCTCGTCCATAGATGAAAAATGAGGTGAAACGAGTGAAACGCCCCATCGGACAATGAAAAGAAGGATGATGATAAAGACCGTGACCTTACTCTTCGTGAGCTTTTTCATCTCAAATCCGTACAGCGGAAGCGGCTTTGCCGGTCTTACGTCCTTTTGCTTTTTCGGCTTGATCTTCGGCAGTTTTATCTTTATGCCCGCGCGTTTCACGTGCAGCAGCGTGAATACGGCTGCGAACGCCGCCGCAAGCAGCGCCGGGAACACGGCGTTGAACACATACGTCGGCACACAGCGCCCGAAAACGTCGGTCCCGCGCAGCTCGCCGAAAAGCGACGAGGAGCGCATCGCGGCGAATAGATTGCTGTTTTTTGCAAACGCGTTGCCGTTCGTGTAAACGCGCCCCATAGCGTAATACGAGCCGTACATCAGAACGGCGGAGAACGAAAGCGGAACGACCCCGCTGTCGAACAGGTACGCGACGCATCCGCAGAACGCGTATACGCCGGCGCACGCCGGGATCTTGTATGCGACCGACAACAGAAACGCGCGGAATACGCTGATCTCGTACGGCGCGTACATGTAGGCTTTCAAGTCCTGTATCCGCGCGCCGCCGCCCGTAAACGCGGTGAATCCGTTTTTCGCAAAGATACCGAGCAAGGACAGGGCGCAGAACGCCGCGACGAAAACGATCACGATGATCGATGACGACAACAGCTTTACGATAACGTAATTGCCGCGCCCGTTCGCGGACGAATACAGCGTTATCATCTCGCCCGTTTCTTTTTCACGCCGGAACGTGAACGCGGCGCAGAACGCGCACGCGGTCAGAAGGAACAGATTCACATAGCCGTACTGCAGGTACTGTCCCCAGCCGCTCACCCGCCGCGGCGCGGCAGCCGTGTCGAGCGCCGAATACATATTCCCGATCTGTGTATAGTATTCGCCGGTAAAACCGTCCTTGTCCTCAAGCATGGAGTATTTCTTCTCCGTGTCCGTAAGCAGATCGCCGACGGCGGAGGCGTAATCCGCGGTCGTCTCGTCGTGCTCGGGTCTGCACAGATAAAACGCCGTCACGCCGTTTGCGATAAGCAGGGAAAGAACGACGAAAACTATGAATTTGTTCCTTACCGTTTTGAGCAGTTCGAATTTTAAGAGTTTCATTCCATATATCTCGAAATATGATATTCGCCTGTTTTTACGTTTACTATCACCATATCGTTAGAATCCGCTTCATATCCCATTTTATCAATGAACTGTTTTGTAGGTTTTATTCGGAACCCCTTCCAATCACCGCAAACGAAATGATTTCCCGGCAAGTCGTCTGATAGCAGCGTGACACCGTCAACGTGACAAAGCAGCACGGATTCCCCGGTGGCAACAGGCATATAATATATGTCTCCGTTATTCCACGTTTCGCCTTCTTCCGGATCGTCCGGGTTTATCGGGTGCTTTTCCATATCGTCAAACACACCGTAATACACAATATAATCCTTAACGCGCATGGAAGAGTGTACGTTTTCATACAGCGCTGTTTCGGTCTCTCCGTCCCTGTTCATGCGATAAACCGATGTAAACACTTGTTTGACAACTTCGTGTCTGTGCATATATCCGCCATAGATCAAGGGTTCATACGGTTTTGGATCGTTTCCGATCAGATCGGTGGCAACGTACGAATAGTCGCTTTTTTCCCATATGATCATACCGTCGCGCAGAAAACTGAACTTACCGTGTCTGTTCACATCCACGGTCTCTCCGCTTACGGTATCGATCCTCTTTATCCCGGCGCCGCTTTCATAGAAGAACAGATACTTGCCGTATGAAAACAGCTCTTCCAGATAAAGCCCGCCGTCTTTTTTATAAACGATCTTGTATTCGTCTGTATCCACGTTGTATGAGTAAATATAATTTGTTGTGTTTTCGGTATCGATCCTTATACCGTACATCGTGTTTCCGATCCCCACGACGTATAACGTTATGTAAAACGGGCAGCTCGGGTTATCATGCGTACAGAAAGGGTCATTACAGACTGTCGTACATTCCCCGGTATGAACGTTGCGCTTCAGAACAAGCTCAACTTTCCCGTTTGTGCTCGAGTTGAATATATAGTCACCTTCCGGTTCTTCTTCATAAGGATAATACGCCGGAACGTCATACTGCCAATCGTATTTACTGCTTTCATCAGGCGCGTTCGTGTCTGTGACGCCGTTTCCGGTTTCGTCTATTTGTATCTCCCGCCCGGTGCATGCCGAAAGAAGCATTCCCGCAATTGCGATAAATACCACGATCATTTTGTTTTTCATCGTTCAACACTCCTTTCAATTATTTGTGAACACATATCCGGGCGTCGGACGCCCGAATATGTGTTGATGCATTTATGGTATATTTACCAATCGAAGTCAAGGTAATCTCCTACAACGTTGCTGAAATATTTCAGATACGGCAAATTTGTCAAAGGGTCAAATCCCATGAGTTTGTTTCTTGCGGTTTTAAGCAGCTCGAATTTTAAGAGTTTCATTCCATATATCTCGAAATATGATATTCGCCGGTCACCATGTTGACCAATAGCATATCGGCGTCCACGCCTATCCTGTTTTCCGACTCCGGATTTTCCGACTCCGGATTTTTCGACTGATAGTATAACGCTATCCAGTCGCCGGATAACAGCGTGTTGAGATATGAACTCGCGAACCCGAAAGGTTTGACTTCTTCAACGTGGCACAAGAGTCTGGACTCAAACGTGTCGAGCGGCGCGATATAAATATCTCCGTTAGCTTTATTCTCACTGTTAGGGTGAAGCGACCCGCCGCCATCCGTGCCGAAATATATAAAGTTGTTGCCGATAATAAATCCCTTGTATGAATTTTCGATCAGTACCTTCTCGACGCTGCCGGATCTGTCAAGCTGGACGTACGACGATTTGTAGTTTTCATCGAAAATAACGCCGTGCAGTTTTCCATTGTATATAAAAATATTATAGGGTCTCGGATCGTTGCCCAGAAGATCGGTCGCCGTAGACGCGCTCCCGCCGTTTTGGCGGTGCTGTTCCCAGACGATCAGACCGCAGTTTATCGAGCTTATTGTTCCGGGCTGTGATTTTACCTTTTCGATCACGCCGGTCCTTGTGTCGAGCCTCTGGACCCCTTTATCCGACGAGCGGAAGTATAAAAAGTATTTGTATTGATACAGCTCGGATATGATGGCTGGCGTTTCGTATACGTTTTCCTTTTTATCGGCGTCGACGTCATAAGAATACAGCACGGTTTTGTTTATGTTTTCATCGAGCATGACGCCGTACATCGTATTTCCTATGCCGACGACGAACATAGTATTATAAAAAGGGCATGACGGACTGTTGTGCTCGCAGAACGGGTCGGTGCATACCGCGGTGCATTCCCCGGTGTGAACGTTTCGCTTAAGTATGAGGAAACGGCCTCTTGCGTTCGCGTCGTTGAACAAATAATCTCCCGCGATGCTTATGTTTTCATATTCAAGGTCATATTCATACTGCCAGTCAAAGCTGTGGTCGATCCCGTCGTCGGGTACGTCGGTCACGGTGCTTTCCGCGGTCGTCATATCCGGAGTTGAATCGTCGCCGAACGACGCGCCCTGCCTTGATATGCGCTGCAGGAAAAACGACGCCGCGATGAACCCGCAGACCGCCGCGACGCACGCGGCCGCTTCAAGTATGCCGTGCAGTCTGCGGCTCTGCTCTTTCGCCGTATCGCCCTCGAGCGCGTCTTTTACCATTGCGTCGTCCGCTTCTCCTATCGCTTTATAAAGTTCAATACTGTTTTTCATTATAATACCCCTCGTTGATCAGCTGTTCCTTCAGTTTTTCCTTGCTTCTCTGCACCGACATCTTTACGCGGCTCTGAGTATATCCGTATTTCTTTGCGATCTCCTTATACTTCATGTTTGCAAAAAAGCGGCACAAAAAAATCCTTCTGTCCTCGTCCTTCAAAGACTTCAGAAATCTGTTGACGATGTGCGAAAGCTCACGCTCCTCGTAAGCCTCGTGCAGATCGAAATCCGAGCTTACGCAGTAATCGAGCTCTGATATAGGTGATGCGACCGCGTTTGCCCGCCTTTTTTCCGTGCCGCGCGCTTCGTATATGTGAAGCGACAGATTGCGAACCAGCTTGTATAAGTACGCGCAGAGTATCTCGGGCTTTTCCGGCGGTATGCTGTTCCATATCGCCAGATACGCGTCCGACACGGCTTCCTCCGCGTCCTGCCTGTTTTTGAGTATGCCGTAGGCTATCGTTTGGCATTTCGCGCCGTATTTCCGGCGCAGATGCTCCAGAGCCGCCTCGTCCCGCTCAAAAAGCAGTCTCACTATTTCAGAATCATCCATTTCGGTCTCCTGTTGATTTAAAAGCGCTTTTAACATTGTAGTACGGATCCGGTGCTCATAAGTCACGGGATTTTTAGTTTTTTTGAGTTTTTCTTCAAAACGTCCGCGCCGTGCGCGGTCCCCTCATTCGCAGAATGACGGGAGGGGAACAGGGGGGGGCTTCGGGGGGTGGCGCGCAGCGCCGTGAGGGGCGGGAGACCCACCGGAAAACCGGCGCAAGCCGACTCCTCTTTTTTTTGAGTCGCAGCACGACGTTACGTGCGAACCGGAGAGCGGTGCGGGGTCCGCAGTGGCTCCTGTTTCCTGCAAATAAAAGCGGCGGGAATGCAAGGTGCTCTGAAGGACAGTAAATAAAAACCGGCTGAGGTAAGGATAGTTGATCCTTATTCCATCCGGTTTTTTGTCGCATACGTCTGCCGACAGGACGTTTGTGTGCCAAACGTCAAAAGAGTGAAATCTTTTGCCTGACGGCAAAAGGTGAAATCTTCGGGCACTGCCCTCAGGTGAAATCGAACGCTGACGCGTTCGGTGAAATGAAATCCACCCACCGCCGTCGAGGCGATTTCACTGCCCGAAGGGCAATTTCACCGCCGCAGGCGATTTCACCCACCCCGCAGGGGTGGATTTCGTTGCCGACTGTCCTTCAGAACAGTCGGCTAAGCAGCCGTGTTTTATACTTGTCTTAACCAGCACTTATATTCGGTCGAGTCGTCCCAGCTTGCGCCGGCGTCGGGATACGGGACGAACACGGCGTCCTCGAACCGCAGTCTGCCGTCCTTTATCTCATAACCGTCGTACGTACCCGGTACGGTGCGGACGGGCTGATCCCAGCCGGGGTCGACGCTTTTATCCCGTGCGAGCACGAGCGGGCCGTACGTGAACAGCACCTGACCCGAGGCTTCCGGATTGACGCTCGGCGGACAGGGATGACATACAAGCGGCATATCGAGCGAAAGCGTCACCGCGTCTCCCTTTTTCCACGTTTTCTTTTCAAGCACGGCGTAACCGCCTTCCATATCATACCCGTGCGACAGGGATAAACTCCTGCAGAATCCGGGTATACGCAGCGCTATCTTATATTCTCCGCTTTTCTTCACCGTAAGTCTTATTCTGCCGTTGTCCGGATAATCCGTATCCAGTCTGAAATATTCGTTTTCCGACGGGATATACAGATTGACGTCGAACCTGCCCGGCCGCGCGCAGTACGCGAAAAACGGCAGTATCGCCAGACCCATGGGTCCGTTCGCGGTACAGCATGAAAGCGGGATCCCGTTTATATCGTAGCTGAAATTGACCTTTGTGCTCCTTGTCCCGTTGAATTTCGGGAAATAATCGAAAAACGTTCCGTCCGGCTTCATCGCGCCGAGCAGAGCGTTGTACGCGCTGACCTCTATCCGGTCGATGCACGACGCGTCGCCCGTGAGCCTGTAATACTGAAGCATCAGCTTCATATACGTGATGGTGACGCAAGTCTCCATGCTGAGCTTTATATCCGGGTTCGCCTGCTCGAAGAACGTGTCGTTCCACTGCTCGCCCGTCCCGGGTCCGAGATTATACGGGCCGTCCGCCCCGCCCGAGCCGAGGTACGTTATCTCGCGCTCGTTTATCCTTTCGATGAATTTGCGGGCGCACAACAGATGCTTTTCCTCCCCCGTGACGCGGTAGAATTCAAGAAGCCCCTCAAAGCAGCTCATCATCTCGTAAGCCTTGGCTATACTGTGTTCCGGAACGCCGTCGGAGCCTATGTCCTTCGGTGCCTTGCCGTTCATTATCGCCGCGAACATGTCCTCGCGCCCGCAGGCGCCGGATGAAACAATATGGGAAGCGAGCCGGAACAGCTCCTCTCTGCCGGTCAGTGCGTAAAGCCTGACGACAGGCTCGAGTATCGACGACGATTCGATCCCGCAGAACGCCCAGCCGGTGTTCGTCACGGGCGTCTTCGGAGGGTCTCCCACCTGAGACGCGGTGTATAACGCAAGACGCGTCATACAGTCGAGCGCTTTTTCATCCTCCGTCGCAAGGTAGTATTCCCACAGTCCGAGCAGGACGTATTTGCGCTCCCACAGATCCGCACCCGAGCTTCCGTTCGGCTGCTCCGCCTTCGGCGCCGTGCTTATATCGCCGTCCACGTCCTGAAGGCTCATCAGATCAGCCGCCGCGCCGTCTATCACGTTTTTCAGTTCCGCGTTTTTCGTATAGCGATATACGAGACAGGCGGCGCGCATCAGCTTTCCGAAAAACTCTCCCGCCGCGAACCTGTTAAGTCTGTATCTGTAAAAATCGACGACCGCGCCCATATCGACGCGGGTGAAAAGTCCGCTGATCAGTGCGTTTATCCTTTGATCGAAAACGCCGTAAAATCTCGTACCGTCAAGAAGTCTGACCCTGTCGGCGACCTTAGAAAACCTGTACGTATCCATATGACATCTCATCCTTTCACAAGCTCCGCCTCATACGTGCCGTCGCCGTATCCGGTAAGGACGACCATGACGATCCTGCCGTGAAGCTTCTCGTCCGTTCTGACGCGGACGTATCTGAAATCATCCGTATGACCGTAGGCGAAGTCTCCTGAATTCTCCTCGAAAAGCACGCGCGCGAATGTTCCCTTCGCCTTCTCCGCGTCCCTCTCCTCTATCCGCGCCTGATGCGCGGACAGCCGCGCGGCGCGTTCGGCCTTCGTTTTTTTGTCAAGCCTGCCCGCCATCGTCGCCGCGGGAGTGCCCTTCCGCTCGGAAAACGGGAATATATGCGCGTGGACAAGATCGGCAAAATCAAGGAATTCCACCGTCTTTCCAAAGTCCTCCTCCGTCTCACCCGGGAAGCCGGCTATGATATCCGCCGAGAACCTTACGCCGGGGATGTTTTCGCGGCACGCGGCGACGTTTTCGTAAAGCATATCCGCGTTGTATTTCCGTTTCATCGCGGCGAGCACGGCGGAGCTTCCGCTCTGCACCGAAAGATGTATATGCGGCAGAAATCCGGGGATCGCCGAAAGCCGCGCGGATCTTTCCCGCGTCAGCCACGCCGGGTCGATCGAGCCGAGCCTCAGCCGGGGCGGACACTTTGACGCCGACGCTTTTTCAAGCAGACCGAGAAGATCCGTTCCCGTGTCCCTGCCGTACGCGGCGGTCTCGATACCGGTGAGCACCGCCTCGGGATATCCGGCGTCGTAAAGCCGCTCAAGCTCGTTTAAAATATCGTCCTCGGATCTCGAAACGACCCTTCCGCGCGCCTCTTTTATTATGCAGTACGTACACTTCCCGTCACAGCCGTCCTCTATCTTCACGAAAGCTCGCGTCCTGTCCGTGTAAGGGGCGAAAAGCGGCTCGTACGGAAGCGACGACGGATCCGGGACCGATACGGCAGACGGGTCAAGTCCGCCGGCGAAGCGCTCCGCCGCCTCGACCGCCGCCATTTTATTGCGCGTCCCGCAGACGAGATCGGCGAGCTCCGCCGCCTCACCCGGCTTTATCTGACTGTAGCAGCCGCAAACCGCGACGAACGCGCCGGGCGACGTGTTCCTCGCCCTTCTTATCATCTGTCTGGATTTGCGTTCTGATTCCGCGGTCACCGCGCACGTGTTGATTATATAGACCGAGCACGGCTCGGAAAACGGTCTTATATCCCATCCTCTGACGGAAAGCTCGTGCGCCATAGCGTCGCTCTCATACTGATTGACGCGGCAGCCGAGCGTACAGAACGCCGCTGTTTTTTCTCTCATCATTTATCCCTGTCCGCTCTGAGCCGCGCCGCCTCGTCCGGGTCCGGCGTGACGTTAGCCGAATAATTCTGCGAATATATCACGAAGCCCGGCTTTGAGCCCGCGGGCTTCTTTACGTTTTTGACCTGAGTGTAGTCGACCTCGACGTTTTCTCCGCCGCGTTTCGACGAATAATACGCGGCGAGCCGCGCCGCCTGTGTGAAATCGAGCGCCGGCGGCTCCTCTCCGTCGACGACCATTATGACATGGCTGCCCGGCGCGTCGTTCACGTGGAAGAACCAGTCGAAACGGCCGGCCTCCTTCATCGTCAGTCTGTCGTTCTGCGTGTTGTTCCTGCCTACGTATACGGTGTAGCCGCCGTCGGTGACGAATTTCATCGGACGCTGCTTCACGGGCTTTTTGCCCTTCTGCTCCTTCATCCTCGAGGCGAAGCCCGTCTCGTAAAGCTCCTGTCTTATCTGCTCAAGATCGTCCTCGGTCTCGGAGCGTGAAAGCGCGTCCGATACCGTGCGGATGTATTCAAGCTCTGCGTCCGCCGCCTCTCTCCTTTTGGTAAGCTCGGTCTTCGCGGTCTTCAGCTTGTTGTATTTCTTATAGTATTTCTGAGCGTTCGCCGCCGCCGTGATGCGCGGGTCGAGCGCGACGGTCAGCTCTTCGCAGTTTTCCGAATAATAGTTTTCGACCGTGACCTCGGACGCCCCCTTCTCTATCCTGTAGAGATTGGCGGTGATAAGATCAGCCGTGATCCTGTACGACTCGGCCTCTGCGCACTGCAAAAGATCCTCCTCGATGTTGCCGATCTTTTTCTTTATATGCGCCTCAGCCGCCGTGACGATCCTCAGTATATCTCCGCCGCGCTGCCTGATCCTCTCGTTCTGCTCGCGCTCGGAATAAAAGCTGTCTATGCATTCGGATACGGAGCCGAACTCTTTGAGAGCGGCGCCGTCTCCGTACTGTCCGATCTCAAAAACGGAGAAATCGAGCGGTTTTTTCCCGGAGTAGATTATACACGGGCGAAAATCGCCGTCCCGCGTGCGCCGCATGATCATGCAGAACACCTTGTAAAGCGCGAGTCCGTGATCCTTCACCGCCCTGCCGGAGGCGCCGGCGAGATACGCAGCCTCGCGCGAGAGCAGGGGCGAAAAGCCGCGGAAGCATTTGAGGAAAAATCCGTCCGCGTCCTCGTCTCCGTGCCTTTCGCAAAGCTCAGAGAAGATCTCCGCCGTGACCTCCGTCGGGTCGAGCTTATCCTGCGGGGGCGGCATGACGTAGCCGAGCCCCGGCAGTACCTGCCGCTTCGACGACGTTGTGAAATCGACGGGCTTTACGCAGTTTATTATCTTTCCGTCCTCCGAGGTCAGTATCACGTTAGAGTATTTGCCCATGATCTCGGCGTAGATATACTCCCTGCGCGGATAACCGAGCTCGTCCGTCGTATCGAATCCGAGCTTTATCACACGCTCGAAGCCCGGCTGGACAGCCGAGACGAAGCGCGCCGAATTCAGGTGTTTTCTCAGATGCATGCAGAGCGTGCTCGCCTGCATCGGGTTGTCCTTGACCGCCGAGGTCAGATTGACCTTCGGTATGCTCGACGACGCCGAAAGACACAGCTTCACGCTGCGCCTGTCCGCCGTTCTCATATTCAGCACGATCTCATCCGGCGTCGGCGCGTTGACGCGCTCGACCCTTGCGTCGCTGAGCTCAAGGCAGAGCGAGCGGACGACCGCCGCCGTCGTGAATCCGTCAAACGGCATACTGCTTCACCTCGTATATCACGATCTCCTCCGCTCCCGCCTCGCGCACGAGCTCCGAAAGGCGCATCAGCGCCGGAGCCTCCGACTCGTAGTGACCGACGCAGATGACGGAAAGTCCGGAATCAGCCGCGTCTATGGCGGAATGGTATCTCATCTCGCCGCAGATCATCGTATCCGCGCCGAGCGATATCGCGTCGGCGACAAGATCGCCGGCGGAACCGCCGCACACGGCTATGCGGCGCACGGTATCCCCGCCTTTTTCACAGAAGAAGTGCGCCGTGCCGAAGATCTCCTTTGCTTTTTTTGCAAATCCGCCGAACGTCATCTCCCCGGCGTCGCATATCCTGCCGCAGTCTCCTTCTCCGAACTTCATGCACGGTTCAAGTCCGAGCGTGCGGCAAAGCACGTCGGAGACGCCGCCGTCCGCCGCGTCGAATCTCGTGTGGAAGCTCATCGCGGCTATCCCCGCGCGTATGAGCCTCGCCGCCTTGCCGGATACGACTGTCTTTCCGGACAGCTCCTTGAGCCCCGAAAAGATCAGCGGGTGGTGAGTGATGACAGTGTCGAATCCGTTCTTTTCGGCATATTCTATGACCTCTTCCCTCACGTCAAGGCTCACGAGCACACGTCTGCTCTCGTGACCGGGCTCCGGCAGAACGGATAGCCCGTCGTTGTCCCACGTGCATGACAGCTGAGGCGAAAGAAGTTCTTCAAGATTTTTGTAAAGCTGTGATGTTTTCATATTTTTCCTTCAATTCGTCAAGTATGGCGCCGACGTCGCCGCGGCCCTTCGAGTCCTCGCCGCGTCCGTTTACGATGTTGTTGAATTTTTTTATATATTTGGCGTAAAGCTGAGGCAGAAGCTCCGTGTCCTCATGATCCCGCCCCGTTTCGAGCTCAGCGGGCGAGTAATCCTGCGGCTCGCCGCCGTACGATGCCTGAAAGATCTGATAGACGTGCTTGCCCTCCTGCGCGATGCGCTCGCGGTATATGTGATATCCGTTTTCAAGAAGATACCTGCGGATCTTCCCGTGCCCCGTCATCGGCTGTATTATGAGTTTTATGCTTTCCGAGCGGACGAAGGGCGCCTCGTCGATTATCCGGGATATGAGCTCTCCTCCCATACCGGCGATCACTATCGTATCCGGCGAGAATCCCTCCGCGTCAGAAAGTCCGTCCGCAAGCCTGATCGTGACTCTGTCCGAAAGCCCAGCGGCGGCTATGTTGTCCCTCGCCCGGCTGAGCGGTCCGGGCCTTATATCAGACGCGTAAGCGAACGAGGCGGCGCCTGAACGCAGCGCCTCGATCACTATATACGCGTGGTCGCATCCGATATCGGCAAGCCTGCAGCCGCCGTCTATCAGCGACAGAACGGTATTGAGCCTCTTCATCAGTCAAGCTCTTTCTTGCCCGTGTACAGCTCGTAGTATCTGCCCTTCATGGCGAGCAGCTCCTCGTGGCTGCCGCGCTCGATGATCTCACCCGCCTCAAGCACCATGATCGCGTTGCTGTTGCGGACCGTCGAAAGACGGTGAGCTATCACGAACGTCGTCCTGTTTTTCATCAGTCTGTCCATACCGTGCTCGATATGGCGCTCGGTACGCGTGTCGACCGAGCTCGTCGCCTCGTCGAGAACGAGGATCGGAGCCTTCGAAAGCGCCGCTCGCGCTATATTCAGAAGCTGTCTCTGTCCCTGCGAAAGGTTCGCGCCGTCGCCCTCGAGCATCGTATTGTATCCGTCCGACAGCCTCATTATGAAGCTGTGGGCGGACGCGGTCTTCGCCGCCTCGATGACCTCCTCGTCCGTCGCGTCGAGGCGGCCGTATCTGATGTTCTCCATCACCGTGCCGGTGAAAAGGTGCGTGTCCTGGAGCACCATGGCGATGTTTTTGCGCAGTACGTCGCGCTTTATGTCCTTGATATCGACTCCGTCGATCGTTATCCTGCCCTCGTCTATGTCATAGAAGCGGTTGAGCAGGTTCGTAACCGTCGTTTTTCCGGCTCCGGTTGAGCCGACGAACGCTATCTTCTGCCCGGGCTTCGCGTAAAGGCTTATGTGCTTGAGCACAGTCTTTCCGGGAACGTAGCCGAACGTCACGTCGTCAAGCCTTACGTCGCCCTTGATCTCACCGGGATCCAACGCGCCCTCACGGTCGGCGGCCTCCGGATCCGTGTCCATCACCTCGAAAACGCGCTCGGCTCCCGCAAGCGCGGCGAACACCGTCGCCATCTGCTGTGAGATCTGGTTTATCGGCATCGAGAACTGTCTCGCGTACTGCGAGAAGACCGTGAGGCCGCCGGCGCCGAGCAGTCCGTTTATCATGAGTATACCGCCGACGCCGATAGTCACGGCGAGGGTGATCTGCGACGTATTGCCCATAATCGGGCCGACTATACCGCCCCAGAACTGCGCCTTGAACTGCTTGTCGCGCATATCGTCGTTCAGAAGCCCGAATTCCTCAATGCATTCGTCCTCGTGATTGAAGACCTTTATGACCTTCTGTCCCGTTACCGTCTCCTCCATGTAGCCGTTGACGGCGCCGAGCGCAGCCTGCTGGCTCACGTAGTGCTTGCGGGAAATGCCGGCGATCTTCGCGCCGCCTATCGCGAATATCGGGAAGAACGCCACGACGATCAGCGTCAGTATCCAGCTCGTGCTTATCATGAAAACGAGCGTGCCGATCAGCGTCACCGCGCCCGATATGAGCGAGGTGAGCGAGTTGTTGATCATAACGTCGATATTATCAATATCATTCGTGAAGCGGGACATTATCTCGCCCGTGGGATGTCCGTCGAAATAGCGGACGGGGAGTCTCTGAAGCTTTTCGAAAAGGTCGTTCCTGATCTTCTCTATAATCCCCTGAGAGACGGAAAGCATCAGTCTGCTCTGAATATAAGTCGTCGCGACGCCGACGAGATACACGGTACCGAGTATGATCATCGCCGCGACTATGTACGTGAACACGCCGTCCGATCCGAGAACGCCCGAGGCGAACGCGCCGACGTAGTTTCCGACCCTCTCCTCAAGCACGCTCAGCTTTTCCGCCATTTCCGGCGCCACCGCCGCGGTCAGCTTGTTGATGACCGGCGCGAGCATATATCCGCCTATCAGCGACGTAACGGTGCTTACGACCATGCAAAGCAGCACGGCGATTATCCTGCCGGTATATCCCTTTGCGTATGAGACAAGGCGCGAGAGCGTCTTTTTTGCATCCTTCGGTTTGCCGGAAGCGCCGCGGACGCCGGGGCCTCCTCCGCGGGGACCCTGCGGTCCCGTCTGTTTTTTATTCGACGCGACGCTGTTGTACTGAGCTCTCAGCTGTTCTATGTTTCTCGGCATCAGTCCTTACCTCCCGTCTGCGATTCGTATATCTCGCGGTATTCCACGTTGTTTTCAAGCAGCTCGCCGTGCGTTCCGACGCCAGTTATCCTGCCGTCGTTCATGACTATTATCATGTCGGATTCCATGACCGACGAGATCCTCTGCGCTATTATTATCTTCGTGCTGCCCTGAAGCTCCTCCCGGAAGGCTTTTCTTATCATCGCCTCGGTCGCTGTATCGACCGCGCTCGTGCTGTCGTCGAGGATCAGTATCTTCGGCTGTTTCAGAAGTGCGCGCGCAATACACAGACGCTGCTTCTGACCGCCGGAAACGTTGTTTCCGCCCTGATCGAGCATAGTATCGTAGCCGTTTTTGAACGAAGAGACGAATTTGTCCGCCTGAGCGTATTCAGCCATGCGTCTGACCGTCTCATCGTCCGCGTCCTCGTCGCCCCAGCGCAGGTTCTCGGCTATCGTACCGGAGAAAAGCGTGTTTTTCTGAAGGACCATGCCGATGCCGTCACGCAGATTGACGAGCGAATAATCGCGGACGTTCACGCCGTCCACCAGCACCTCTCCCTCGTCGCAGTCGTAAAGACGCGGTATCATGGAGACGAGCGTGGTCTTGCCGCAGCCGGTCGAGCCGATTATGCCGACAGTGCTTCCCGCGGGGATCTTAAGATCTATACTGTCGAGCACCTTGTCCTCGCTGTTCTTGTAATAGCGGAAGGAGACGTTTCTGAATTCGATCCCGCCTTCCTTTACCGTAAGCTCCTTATGCGCGGCGTTGTCGTCATTCAGGTCGACCGGCTCATCGAGCACCTCTCTTATACGGCGCGCGGATGCCATCGCACGCGATGAGAACGTAAGCATGAACGTCACCATGACGAGCGACATGAGTATCTGCGTGACGTACATGAGAAATGACGAAAGGTCGCCCGGCAGCATTTCCGCGCCTTTGCTGTCAAGCACGAGGCGGCTGCCGATCAGAACGACTACGACGACGGTCACGTTCATTATGAGCGTCATCACCGGCTGCATGAAGATCATGACCTTCGCCGCGGACATGCTCGTGTTCTTCAGATCCCTGTTCGCCGCTCTGAATTTGCCGGTTTCGTGATCCTCGCGGACAAAGCTCTTGACGACTCGGACGTTCGTCACGTTTTCCTGCACCGTCGAATTGAGCTTATCAAGCTTCGTCTGCACCTTTGAAAATCTCGGAAAGCCGGTGAGAATTATGAAGCCGACGGCTATCAGCATAACGGGGATGCTGACGGTGAAGACGATCGAAAGCTTCGGTTTCAGGATTATCGCCATGATGAGCGAGGCGATCATCATACCGGGCGCCCGGAGCGCCATGCGCATCATCATGTTTATCAGGTTCTGCATCTGCGTGACGTCGTTTGTCAGTCTCGTGACGAGAGAACCCGTTGAGAATTTGTCTATGTTCTCAAACGAGAACGTCTGCACCCTCGCGTAAACGTCGGCGCGCAGATCCGCGGCGAAGTTTACGGACGCCTTTGACGCGAAATACGCGCCGCCGACGCCGCCCGCCATCATTATGAGCGCTATGACGATCATCAGTACCATCGTCAGCATACTTTTGCCCGTTGTGAGCGTACCGGCGTTCGCGTTGTTTATGAGTATGCCGAGCAGACGCGGCATCACCGCCTCGCCCGCCACCTCTATCAGCATACAGAGCGGACCCGCAATAAAATAGGGCAGATACGGTCTTATGTATTTGAACCACTTCTTCATTCTCTTTCGGGCCCCTCCGCGATACACTTCAGATTTTCGATCATTTTTGACAGGGCAAGGCAGAGCGCGTCAAGCTCCCGGTCTGTCATACCGCTGCACATCGCGTCATCGACACGCGTGAACATGACGTGAGTCTGCTCCGCCGTGCGCCTGCCCTCTTCGGTGAGGCTGACCTTTTTCTCCCGTGCGTCGTCCTTTCCGTCATGGCGGCTCACGAGTCCCGCCTTCTCAAGCTTCTTTACGGTGACGGAGACGGCGGCGTCGCTTATGTTCAGACATTTGGCTATCCTCGACTGATTCGTCCCGTCCTCGCACGCGGCTATGTTCATCAGCACTATATGCTGACTTCTGTGGATCCCGAGCTTCTCCACCTGCGTCTCTATCGCGCTGCGGTGCAGTCTGTCGGTGTGCATCAGGAGCCTCACCGCCTCCTGCGCACGCGTCGTTTCATTCCCGTTTTTCATATTCACCTTTCTTAACGTATTGAAATTTAACGTGTTAATTGTACTACGGCGCGGGCGCCGTGTCAACATCGTTTTTTCGCGCGATTGAAACCTTTTTGTGAACACGGAAAAGCCGGACCGGAAACAATCTCCGGTCCGGCGGCGCCGAGGCGCTCCGTCACGTTATTTTCTGTGCTTTTCTATCGAATCCTCGGCTCTTTCAAGCGCGTTGTACGCGGCGCCGGCGGCTTTCTTCGAGGCGCCGACAATGACCTTGCCGAGCGAAAGCCCGGTCTGCCCGAGATCGGAGCCGACTTCAAGCCAGCTTTGCTTCAGACCCTCGCCCGACAGCTCGTTCTCCTTTTGAGGCGTGTCGTTCAGTTTATCCGACGCCGCCTTTACCGTCAGCTTCACAGACCTGTAAAAGCCGCGGAACGTCCTCTTCGCCGCCTCGCCCGTTATCCTCAGATCATCCTTGAGACTCAATCCGTTCACCTCTCTTTTTATCCATTATATCCATTTCCTGCCGCTGTGTCAAGAGGCTTTCATATTTATATCATTTGTAAATTTTGATTATCATCTTGCAATTCGCAAAATATTGTGATATGATATAGAATAAGATAGTATCCTCAAAACTGAGTAAACAGGAGTTATATAATATGAGCCTTCATCAGATCATACATACGAGCCGCAAATGCGGTCTTTACGGAGGCGAGCCGGGCTTCGGCGTCCTCAGCTCCGACCGTGATTTCCCGCGGCAT
Organism: uncultured Ruminococcus sp.; assembly: GCA_902778145.1. GTDB lineage: Bacteria > Bacillota > Clostridia > Oscillospirales > CAG-272 > UBA1248. Next base: position 36,322 of record CACYWW010000002.1, on the reverse strand, counting down.
AACGAATTCGGGGAAAAGCTTTACGAGTATAAAGCGCCCGAGCTTGAAAATCCCTCGCCCGAGTATTCGGAAAGGCTGATCGCCTGCATGCCCGTATCATATACGTACAGGTATTCCGGCGGATCGTGCGCGATCACCCGCTCCGCCTGCCTCGGCAAGGATCCGTTCGGCTCCGGGATGAACCACATCAGCCATTCCATACTGTTCAATGACACGGATTCGGCAGCGTATCCGTGCGAGTACATCGATTCTCCGTCGTTCTTGTCCGCTCCCGGAGCGGACGCGATAAACGCGGAGACCGGCGTCAGCTACGTCGGCGCGCCTGTCCTCTCCACCGGCACCTCGGTCACCGTCAACAAGGTGATGAAATTCCTCTCGCATCCGGACAATTTCCGCGTATTCAGGAACATGCTCTGGGCGCTGATCCACAAGGAGGAGACAAAGCGGCGTATAGTCATCTGCGACGAGCAGGAAAACACCGTGCTCTGGATCGCGGCGCTGAACTACGCGCTCCCGCTTTCGTACGCGAAAAAGATCTCGTATTCCACGTATTCATACGATCCGAGACACGCGGACGTTGACATCTGCGGCGCCGTCTCTAACTGCACCGCGTACGGCGGGGATCTGCACGAGGACGAAAACTTCTTCGTTTTCGATCTCACCTCGGGTGAATGCTTCGATCCCGGCGCCTACGCGGAAGATGAGGAATTCTTTGCGTTCATCTCGGAGACGATGCAGCACAACTATGAGACGCTCAAGGTATTCCACACGTACGTCGAGCTGTTCTGCGATACGGAACGCGTGACCCCGGCGATCGTCCCGGCATATCACATGAGCCGCGCGAGCAACTGCTACGCGACGAATTCCGCGGACGCCTTCAGATCCGTCACCGAAGCCGAATTCGACCGCATTGCCGAATACTCCGGCAGGCACGCGCGTTACGGCGGCAAGCTGATGCTCTTTGAGGCGATGCTCAGCGTGAGCGAGGCGGTGCTCGGCTTTGCGCCGTCGTATCTTATAAAAGTTCTGAAATACATGTCGGCGGTATACCCCGACGCCTCGTACATACTGAAGAACGGCTTCCGTGCGCTCGCGGTCGACTCCGTACCGATAGTAATGATCACCCGCGACATGACGTCGAGCGCGTTCAGCGGATATTACGAACAGGTGAGGGAGCTCACCGCCGACTGCGGCATCGATATTACCGACGAGCTGATGACCGAAAAGAGCCGTCAGGCGCTCCTGTTCGTCTCGGGTTACCAGAGCGTCGAATGGAAGCCGGATTTCATCGTTTCTCTGATCTCCGAATACGTGCACAAGCACGGCAGCAGCTACGAATGCCTCTCTCCGTCCGACAAGATAGGCGGCTTCCTCTCCGCCGTGATGAAGAACCGCTACGAATGCGGCACGGACAAGGCGGCGTCCGACCACGCGCTTTCGCTGTTCACCGACGACGTGAAGCGCTTCTGCACCGTTGAGGAGAACCTCGAATCCGTTACGGATACAGTCAAGGACGGTATGTCCGCGAGCGTCAACCTCGTCACCGCGTTCTCCGAACAGGCGGCGGCGCATATGGGAGACAGAAGGACCGAGCTGTTCGATTTCCTCGCCGCGGCTGAGAAATACGATCTTATGTGGTCCGTGCTCAGTCAGATGATCTCGACGTATGAGACGAGAAAGACGTCGGATCTGATAAACGAGCATTATACGAATTACTTCACCGCTTCGTCCGATTACGCGCAGAGATATCTGCCGACGGCGCTTGAGGAATACTACGCGAATTTCAAGCGCAAAAAGCCCGAGAGCGTGAAAGAGGCGCAGGAGCTCGTCTTCGGCATACTGCTGAACGAAAGACTCACGATCAGCATATCCGACGAGATAGTGGACGGCATGATCTCAAGGATGAGATTCAGCAAGCCCACGAAGGAGACCGAGAAGCAGATCAACGACGTCGGAGAATACGAATGCAACATACGCGGCAAGGAGCTTTCCGGAAAGCTGCTCTGCCTCGTCTTCGGCGTATGCGTCGCCGGCATAAACAACCGCAAGGACTACCACAACAGGAAGGCGCAGTTCTCCTCCCTCACGGCGAGGGAGCAGATAGATCTCACCCGCTTCTCCGACGCCGAATCGGACGCGTACCTCAACTGGATCCTCGAACCGTTCAGCGAGCACGTGGAGCCCGAGGAGATACCGTTCGTATACGGTCTGTTCCGTTTCAACACGCCTCAGTCGTCGAAGTTCACCCAGGTATTCTGCGACGAGATGCTCGACCAGGCGAAGCACCAGAGCGATTACTCCGAGTTCTGCGTATTCCTCAGATTCGTGTTCACCACGCTCGGGGCGGACGAGCTGCAGGAGGTCGCCGACAAGGTCAACCGTCTCAACAGCAAGAAGCTCGATCAGCTCAAGCAGGACGCGGAGAGCGCGTTTTCACAGGATTTCGCCCTCAAGGAGAAATTCGAGTACCTGCTCTCGATACAGCCCAAGCGCAGAGGTCTGTTCTCATTCTTCAAAAGATGATAAAGAACCCCCCCCGGCAGAAGATCTTCTGCCGGGGGAGCCTTTTATTTTTTCTTTTTGGGTATGAACACCGCGAGCACGGCGATGATAACGACGTCGGCTATCGCGGCGATCAGTATCACCGTGCCTTTTTTGCTCTTTCCCGCCGGTGCGGACTGCCGGGTCTCCTCACCGGTCGTCTGACCGCCGGTCACGGTATCCTCCGCGCCGGTCGTCCCGGGCTCCGTGCCGGGGGCGTCCGTCACGGTCGACGGTTCAGTATCCGCGGACGTTTCGGGCGTATATTCGCCGTTCGAATACTCTATCGCGTGCTCGCCCGTAACCATTATGATATTGTCGACGTAAAACGTCTCGAATCTTCCGGCGACCGCGAGCTGCGAGCCTTTATAATGGAGTCTCGTATCCTCTACCGTTCCGAGGCTCTTGCCGTCGGCGCTGAAGACCTCGGCGCTCTTGTAGTAGTCTATGTTCGTCCCGTCGCTTTCGTATCTGACGCTCTCGTCGGACAGTACGATATACGCGCCGAGCTCACCGTTCAGATATATACTGATCTGCTTCCCCGTGTCCGTGATCTTCACGTTGTTGTAAGCGTTCAGATCCACCGTACCCGTTTTGACGTTGAAGTTCTTCGACGCGACGGTGAGACCGTCCTTCGCGTATTTCTTGAGCTTGAGCGAGAAACCGGATCCGGTAAGCGAGACCGCGGCTCCGCTTCCTCCCACTCCGCTTCCGCCGGCGCCGCCGTTCTCCGCGTACCAGTCCCATTCATAATAAGGGAACGACTGCATCGTACCGGCGTTTTTCGGATTGAGCTTCACCAGCGCTCCCGGCATATCGCCGCGGACGAATATGTTCACCATCCCGTTATCCTTCAACGGTTTTATATCCACGCTGAAAACGTATTCCGCGGGAATGTAATCGAGCGTGAAAAGCTCGCTCACGCCGGCTATTTTAAGCGCTGTGCCGCCGTTGTCGTTGACAAGCTCGCAGCAGCTGTCGTTCGTCGCGCTGTTCCATTCGAAATAGCCGTACATATTGTCGATCGACGCAAGCTCGTCACCCGCGCCCGCCTGATCGAGATCCTCCTCGACGACGGTCAGAGCCGACGCCGTGACCGACAGTGCAAGACAGAGGAACAGGCAGATGAATACGGTAAGTTTTTTCATTCCACGCCTCCTTATCTTCTCTTGATCTTAACGATCACAAACGCCGCCGCGGCGATGATGACGGCAGATACCGCGGAGACCGCGGCGATGAAGCCGCCGAGCTTTTCTCCGCCCCGCTCCGACGTACCGGACGTTTCCGCCGCGTCGGGCGAGGTCGTTTCCTCATCCTCCGGGTCATTGTATTCGACCGTGGTACCGTTTTCGCCTATGTATCTGTACGCGAAGCGGTCGTTCGGCGCCGCGTCTCCGAGATCCATGAATTCCATCACGTTGCCGGACGTCGTGGAGTTGTCAGCCCATTTGAACGTGAAGTCCCTGAGCTCTGTCACGCCGATTACGGATTTTTCGAGTTTTATCACGAAATACTCGCCATCCGTCACGTAACGCGCCTCGCCTGTCTTCTCCGACCCGAAGCCGTCCGTGAATTTTTCAACGGACACGTTCTTTCCGTCACGGCTGCGGTTGAGCACGTAGTCGTAGCCCTCCCATCCGGTGTTTATGTCGCCGTCCGTGTTGATAAACAGATTCATCCAGTTTTCGGAGTCGTCTTTTTCTATCGGCGCGGTGCATACGGCGAGGAAGTACAGGTATTTATCGTCCTGCGAGACCTTCGCGTGATCGAAGTCGTTGCGGCCGGTGCCGTTGACGTATCTGTAATCGGCGTCATAGCAAACGCTGTTGCGCAGCTCCGCGTCGCCGATATCGTCCTTGTATTCGGGTCCGACGCCGTCCCAGGTCGAAAGATCGTAAAGATCTATGCTCTTCTGACCGCTCGCCTCCGTCGTCTTTCCGATGCCCTTGAATTTTCTGATGTAATCGCACATCTGATAGTAATAGTTGTCGCCGAAGCCCACGCCGTCGCGCATCCTCATCGGCTCCGCGTCACGCGAGAATTCGGGGTTGAACTGGTCAATATACATATATCCCTTGACGGACGTCTGCGCGAAGAACCTGTTTTCCGAGGCGTGGACGCAGCCGGCTATCCATTCGTTCCAGCCGGTGATCAGAAGGACCGTCGGGTCAAAGCTCATCGCCGCGTTGAACTGAGATTCAAAGCACTTGCCCTCTCCCGTGCCTTCAAGCGAGAAGTTGAAGTCGTTCTTTTTTGTATTGGGCTCCGCGCCGTAGACGAAGCTTCTGCCCTTGCTCGTCGACGGATGGTGTCCGAGCGAGACCGCGAGCTCCTCGAATTTGCCGGAGGCGTCCCTGCCCTTGCCGCCGTTGACGAGGCCGTATTTTCCGGTCTTCTGATCGAACGTGTACTCCTGCAGCCAGCTCCAGTAGCCGTCCTTGTCGCACCACGCCCAGTTGCCGCGCACGGTGAAATCCTTCAGGAATTCGCGGCTCTCCGCGTTCACGCCGTTTGCGTTTCCGAAGATCAGAGGCTTGCCGTCCCACATATAGAACAGCTCCTTGTATTTTTCGTAGTTCTGCTCGGAATATACGGTCTTTCTGATATGCGAGATATCGGTGTCGAACGTCTTCGCGTTGTCGCCGCAGAAGAAACAGATCTGCGGCGTCATACCGCCCTCCTGCCTTACCTTCAGCCACGTATCGAACAGCGCCAGATGGCCCCGGTCGAAGGTGACGGCGTTCGAAACGTCAAGGAAAATGAAGTCGACGCCCGCCGCCTCAAGCATATAAGCGTGTTTTCTGTACACCCATGTGTCGGTGTTCAGATAGTATCCGAAATAAGGCTCGGCCCAGTACGCCTCTCCGCCGTGATCCTGCAAGAACTTTTTGTAGTCCTTAAGACCCATTTCAAGGAATTCCTTCGTGTTGTCCTGAACGTGGACGCCCGCGCCCACCCAGCAGAGGAAGTAGAACAGGCCGACCTGCTTGTCCTCGCGCACGTCGCCCGCCTCTTCGTTTGACGCGACTATGCGTTTCAGATCGTCCGACGCGGTCCACGTGGTGTAATCTATCTGTCTGTTCGCGCTCTCGGGCAGGCTCTGATCGACCTTGAAATTCGTGAATTCCATATTGTCGACAGAGCCGTCGGTGTCGCCGTCTATCACGATCGTGAAATAACCGGAATCATACAGCTCGCAGCCGTCAGCTGAGACGATCTCTTTGCCCGCCGCGTCCTTCGCCGTGAATTTTCCGTTCTTTATATCGCATACGGCGACGGTCTTGCCGTCAAGCAGAAGAGTTACGCTGTCGATATGCTCCTCAAAACGCACCGTCGTTTTGTCGGTTTTCACGCCGGCGCTGAACTCAGCCCTCGCGCCGCTGTCGTTTTCATAGACGGTGATCGTGTCGGATCCGTCGAAATCGAACCAGATGCCGCGGCTGTCGGTGTACTTTCCGGGACGCGTGTTGCGGACTCCGAGGCTGATCTTGCCTGAGCCGATCGTCATATCGAAGCTCAGATGGCCTTCCGATCTGCCGTAATCGTCGCCGACAAAGACAGCCGAGCCGAACGACATGGGCGACGATCCGTTGTTGCGCAGCGTCCCTTCGGTCAGATCCATGGAAGCCCGGTTCCCGACCGCCAGATTTTCGTTTCTTATATAGCTGCTCATCATCTGATCGCTGAAGTCGAGCTTCACGGTGTCGAGCCTCGGGCTGAGCCTCGCCGGAAGATACGTTTTCTCCGCGTAGGATCCGCCGGCGGCAGCCGTCATACCGAAAACGGCGGGCAAAAACAAAGCCGCCGCAAGAAGAAAACAGAAGATCCTTTTAGTTGTTTTCATCATGAAATTCCTTTCGTATGATCTCTGTATCGGATTATATCATCAAAACGCGCTTTTGTCAACATCAATGCGGATAAACGGAATATAATATACCGTAACACAGGAGGTCGCGTATGTATATAAAGAACGAAAAAAAGACGGGCAGATACGGCAGGGCCGCCGCTTCCTATCCCGTCTTCGGTGATGAGTTCCCAGGGCTCGATCAAAGGATCTCCCGAATCGTTTCGGCTTTCTTTTCCCGGGTAGACAAAAAGGATAAATATACATATCGCCGTCTCATTTGCCGCCCGTCTCCCGCCTCCCCGGCACAGCTCACCTTCGAGCTCGAAAAACGCGCCGCGGATAAGCTCGTATCCCGCTCATCCTTCACGCTTTCCTTCTCATCCGACGGCTTCGCCGCGGATCTTAATCCCGTCATCAGCCGAATTTAGCTCGCCAGCAATACCGAAGTGATCAAAGAATCGACATCGTTCAATGTGCAAACGTCAATTGTGAATTGTACGTTTCGTAATTGTAAAAATAAAATCCTATGCTCTGTGCTAATGGACTTTTCGTGTTTTTTGTGGTAGAAATATGTTGAAATTTATCTAACAAGAGGTGAAACATATGCAAGCTTTGAAATGTGAGATGTGCAACAGCTCAGACATGATCAAACAAGACGGCTTATATGTCTGCCAGTCATGCGGCACAAAATACACCGTTGAAGAAGCAAAAAAGCTTATGCTTGAAGGCACGGTAAACGTTGAGGGTACGGTCAAGATCGACAATTCTCCGTTTATCGAAAAGTATTTGGCTAACGCAAGAAGAGCTAAAGAAAAAGAAGACTGGAAAGAAGCCGAAAAATACTACAACATGGTCGAGCAAAACGATCCGAAGAATATTGAGGCTATTTTTTACAGTACTTTTGCTCAAGTAAAATCAGCATTAGTAGAAGCAGAAACCAAAGACAAAAGGCAAAGTGTTTTTGATATACTTAAAAAAGGTGTATCTATAATTGATGACAACTTTGATAATACAAGCGAGGAACACAAAAATCTGTTGCCGCAGATAATGGATGACATCAAGGGATTGAAACGCGGCAGAATAGTCCCGACAACACATTTGCAGATGTACGAAACCAGAGATAATTACGGTTACGGAAATGTTGTAGACCGCAGCCAGGTTGTTGAGAACGATTCATTGTCGGTTACTTATAATATGATAGACGGTATTATCAGGGCTTACATGGATTCGCTTGCAAATATAATCGTAGAGTATTCTTCAGAAACAGCAAAGGAACTTTTCATAAATAACATTGGTTATTTATCAGCAAGTTCTGATCTTCATGAAAAGGTAGCGCCATATATTGACGGTTATAAGACACCGAAACAAGCATGTGCTGAGATTGCAAAACAAGTAATAATAAGTGAAAATACAAAAACCAAAGAAGTTAATGCACAAATTAGTGCATTAGCGACAAAGGTTTGCCCAAAGTTTGCGGGATATGACGATCTTGCAGATATGGTTAGGGAAAAGCTACGAGAATCAAATCCTGATTCTAAGGCGTTTAAAAGAAAGAAACCCATATTAAAATATATTCTTTTAGCTTATGCATGCCTTGCGATAATTGGTGGTATTATCAGTTTGCTTATTGCCATTTTTTCTTAAGTTTTCAGTTTAGGACAAAGCAATCCTCATAATAAAAATAAACTTTCTCTGTAGACGGGTTTCTACAGAGAAAGTTTGTTTTTTCAGTACGACTCGATCAATGTGTTCATTCCTCCTGCAGCTTCTGCATGCGGATGTCCCTTCCCGTAAACAGATACGGGAAGAATTCTCCGAACAGGCGGGAGGCGATGCGCTCGTCGTATACGGCGAGCATTTCCTTATGTGAAAGATTCGTGCTTATCACGGTGGACATTCCGGTATTGACGCGGGCGTTGAGCAGGCTGTAGAAGAACGCGGTGACGTCCTTGCCGCTGCTTTCGGTGCCGAGATCGTCGATCACCAGAAGATCGCACTCCGTATATTTGTCAGTCCGTATCGGCGAATCGTCGCCGTTGCGGCGGAACCTCTCATATCTGAAATCCGAGAAAAGCTTCTCCGCGGTGCAGTAATAAACGTAATACCCGCGCTCGATGACGGCTTTCGCCACGGCGACCGACAGATGTGTTTTGCCGAGGCCGGTGCCGCCGAGGAAAAGCAGGGATCCGGAGCCGCGGCCGTTGAAATTATCCGCGTATTCGCGCACACGTCGGAGGATGACCTCCATGTTCCGGCGATCCTCGCCCTTATAATATGACAGATCGAAATTATCAAAGCTCATCTTTCCGCACAGTCCGGAGATACCCGCGGACTCATAGCCCTTTATAACGAGCCTTTTCCTCATACATTCGCACATGGCGCCGTCCACGTTGCCTTCGTCGCGGCAGACGGGACATTCGAAATGCACGTCGAGATAATCCGCGTGGTAGCCGTTTTCGACAAGCAGCTTCTCACGCTCTTTCACACAGTATTCCGTGCGGCGTCTGACCTCGGCAAAGCGTTCCTCCCTGCCCTCGCGTCCCTGAAGCGCCGCCTCATACATTTTCGGGCCGAGCGCGTCGATCTCGGCGCACAGACCGTCCATACCGGGGATGGAGGCGCGTACCTTTTTGAGACGGAGCTCCGCCCTCTCTCTCGCCGCCGCGCGTTTCGCCTCGTATTCCTTTTTTACACTTACATAATCCTCGCGGTTGAATGCCATTACGCCGTCCTCCGTATCATTTCTCTTTGTAGCTGCGCTTCATCGACGCAATAAGGAACTCGTCGACGTCGTAGCTCTTCGCCTCTGCCGCTTTTTTTCCTTTTCCCGCGATCTTTATCGGCTTCGACTGCACGTTTGCCGCCTCCGCCTCCCCGGGAGTTCTGACGCCCTGCTCGTACCAGCGCTTCATTATCGCGCCGGCGTAATCGAGCGACGGCTCGTTTATCGCCTTTATCGTGAGCTCGTACGCGAGATCTATCATATCCGTATCGTAGGCGTAAGTCTCCGTCCACGTTTTGATCAGCGTCTTTTCGTGTGAGATCAGCGCGCGCTTGCCGATGCCGAAAAGCTCCTTTATATGCTCCGTTATCCCGTTTTTCCTCGTCTCCTGACGGATGAACTCGTCTATCTCGTCCGGCGTCGTTATATTCGCGTCAAAGAGGCTGTACGCGGTCCTCTCGACAACGCGGAACGAAACACCGCCGTCTCCCACGCGGCAGAAATCTATTATTTTCACGATGCTCTCCGGCGTCATCCTCAGGTAGTCGTACATCGATACGAGGATCATCGCCTCATTCTGCGTCACGGCTTTGCCGGTCAGGCGCGGGACGTCGTCGTTTATTATCTTATGTAGCTCGGCGTTGCGGTCTATGATACCGGCGGTCTCGTCCTTCGTATACACGGGGCTGTCCGCCTTCACGCTTGCCTTGTTCTTGTGAGGCTTCTTCTGCGCGGGGACATCCGCGCTCATCTCGTCAGACGAAATTATCCCTCTGACGGATAATCCGGACAGCGCCGTCTCTATCGCCGCCCACTGCATATCGAGCGTTTTTATCGCGTGCGCCTTGTCCGCGTCCGTATCGGCTCTGAACGCCGGCTCCGCGCACAGGTAGAGCAGTACGCGCAGCTCGTCCGCCTCCATGCTTCCGAGGTCCGCCATGACCGCCTCAGCCGGGACGTTTATGATACCGTCTATGTAATTGAGTTTTATATTCATTCTTTTTCGTTTTCCTTTAAAGACATTTCGTGCGTCAGAAGCATCAGCGAATCGCCCGTGCAGATATTCACGACCGGCACGCCGAGGACGGCGGGATCGAGCTCGGACGGGGAGAAATTCCAGACGCCCTTTACGCCTGTGCCCTCTATCAGCGAATAAAGCTCCTCCGCCGAACGGCTCGGGCAGCAGATGACAGCTATATCGATACCGTTGTCACGGCAGAAGCCGCGCATCGCCGAAACGTCGGACACCTCGCTGTCGGCGACGGTCGTCCCCTGTTTTTTCTTTGATATATCGAAGACTCCCTTGATCCAGACGCCTCTCTGCTCGAAAAGCCGGCTCTGCGCGAGGGCTTTCCCGAGATTTCCGGCGCCGACGATGACGGCTGTATATTTTTTTCCGACCCCGAGCACTTCGCTTATGCTGTTGTAAAGCTTCATCACGTTATAGCCGTAGCCGCGCTGTCCGAGCCCGCCGAAATACTTCATATCGGCTCTCAGCTGGCACGCCGTGACGTCCACCGCCTGCGAAAGCTGCTCCGACGAGACCTTGACGATATCGCGGTTGAGAAGCTCACGCAGACATCTGAAATAACGCGGCAGACGGTTTATGACGGACTGCGGTATCTCCGCGCCGCTTCTGACGTTCCTGCCGGCTATACCGGGTATCGCGTTTATATCGAATTCGGGTTCTTCCCTGTCTTTCCGTCTCATCACAGCTTTTCCGCTACGTACGCGGCAAACTCCTCACACGTGGCTCCGGTGTCTCTGCCGGTTATTACAAGGCGCTTTTCCGTCTGTGTGCAGATATCGAGCGCGCGGGCGAGCCTGTCCGCCTTTTCCTGTCTGCCGATATGCGACAGGAGCATGACCGCGGCGCGGAGCATCGAGCACGGGTCTGCGTATTTCGCTCTCCCTTCGGCGACCATCCTCGGCGCCGAGCCGTGTATCGCCTCGAACATCGCGTAGCGCTTGCCTATGTTCGCGGAGCCGGCCGTGCCGACGCCGCCCTGAAATTCAGCCGCCTCGTCCGTTATTATATCGCCGTAGAGGTTGGGAAGGATGAAGACCTCGAAATCACGTCTTCTCTTCTCGTCAACGAGCTTCGCCGTCATTATGTCTATGAACCACTCGTCGGTCACGATCTCCGGGTATTCCTCGCCGATCCTTTTGCAGATATTCAGGAATTTGCCGTCCGTCGTCTTTATCACGTTCGCCTTCGTCACGATCGATACGCGCTTTTTTCCGTTCTTACGCGCGAACTCATACGCGAGACGCGCTATGCGTTCCGTGCCCTCTGTCGTCGTCACGACGAAGTCGAGCGCAAGATCGTCGTTCACGTTCACACCGCGGCTTCCGACGGCGTATCCGCCCTCGGTGTTCTCGCGGAAGAACGTCCAGTCGATCCCCTGATCCGGCACCTTGACGGGGCGCACGTTTGCGAACAGGTCGAGCTTTTTCCTCATCATGACGTTTGCGCTCTCTATGTTGGGCAGTCCGTCGCCCGCGTGCGGCGTCGTCGTCGGGCCCTTGAGTATGACGTGGCATTTCTTCAGCTCGTCGAGCACGTCGTCCGGGATCGCCTTCCCGCAGGCGACTCTGTTCTCGATAGTCAGGCCCTCTATGTTCCTGAGCTCAACCGTTCCCGCCGCGATCTCATCTGACAGAAGAGTGCGCAGAACGCTCTCCGCCGCTGCCGTTATAGTCGGGCCGATACCGTCTCCGCCGCAGACTCCGATCACCGTCTTTTCAAGCGCGGTATGATCGGTAAAATCCTTTATTTTCTTTATTTCATCGGCGCGTTCGAGCTGCTCGTAAAGCAGGGCTCTGTATTTTTCCACGGCTGACTCCACCGCGCTGTCGTATTTTCTTGCGTTATCTGACATAGCTCCTCCGATTTAACATTATTTTAACATTTTGCCTATTGCGATTTAACATTTGGTTTTCCGCGTTTTTCAGGTGTTTTTTCGGTATAATAAGCCTGAAAAAGCGTCCGTTTTTCGCATATGATTTGCATTCTTTTCCACGAAGCAATCCACAAATTCCACATATTATTCCACTTTACACACCTGCAAAAACGCGTTTTGAAACGCAAAAACGCTTGATTTAACGCGGCGTTTACAAATTAGTACGGTTTTTTTGCCTGAGTTTTCCACCGTTTCCGGTTTATTCGGGAGAGGGTGAAAATATATGAGGAACACGGTGAAAACGTCCTGCATAAAGGTTTGCCGCGGCTCGACTTCTTAACATTCGGTTAACATATCGTCTCAGTTAAAACCGCACAAAAAAACGTCCTCCGATTTGTGTAAAATATAAGAAATTCGGTTTTTTCGGAATTTCCTCTTGACAGGATCCCGGGTTCAGACGCGTTTCCAGTCGTCTTTTGACGACGGTCTGCCGTCGAGCGTCATATCGGATCTTCCGCCCGATTCGAATTCGTATTTCGCCGCCGCCGCTATCATCACTCCGTTGTCGCCGCAAAGCCCGACGGGAGGGATATGCAGCGTGACGCCGCGTTTTTCACACATCGTTTCAAGCGCGAGCCGGAGATGTGAATTCGCGAGCACCCCGCCCGCCGCGAGAAGTGTTTTTATCCCGTATTTTTTTAAGCATCTTTCAAGCTGATACACGACAGACTCGCAAATGACGCGCGTAACGGAGGCGCAGACGTCGCGGATATCGACCGTCTCGCCCTTCATCTCCGCCGTGTTGAGCATATTTATCACGTGCGTCTTAAGACCGGAGAGCGAGAAATTGAACGATCCGTCCTTCATGTGCACCGCCGGCATCGCGAACGCGTCCGGGTCGCCTTCCGAGGCGAGCCTGTCCATTTCCGCGCCGCACGGATACTCAAGCCCCATGCGCCTGCCGATCTTGTCGAAGGCCTCGCCGACAGCGTCGTCGAGCGTGCGGCCGACCGTCGTGAAATCGGTGAGGGAATCCGCCCTGATTATCGACGTATGACCGCCCGACGCGACGAAGGCGATGAACGGCGCCTCGATCCTTCCGTTTATGTAATTCGCGGCGACGTGACCTTTTATGTGGTTTACGCCGATCAGCGGCTTACCATTCGAGAACGCAAGACTTTTCGCAAAGTTGACGCCGACGAGCAGCGCGCCGATCAGTCCCGGCTCCGTCGTCACCGCGACGCAGTCTATATCCGTCATAGTGACACCGGCGTCAGACAGCGCCTTATACGTAAGCGGCGATATAGCCTCGATATGCGCGCGCGACGCTATCTCCGGCACGACGCCGCCGAATCTTTTATGTATATCGATCTGTGAGGCGATCTCGTTCGAGAGCACCGTGAATTCGTCTTTTCCACGCGGCGATGAAACGACGGCGACCGCCGTCTCATCGCACGAGGATTCAATGGCAAGATACAGCATTATAAGTCCTTATCAAACAGTACGGCGTCTTCCTTCGGCGCCGTGTAATATCCGCGCCTCACGCCGACGCGGTGAAAGCCGTTCTTTTCATACAGCGAAACGGCGGCTGTGTTGGACGCGCGCACCTCAAGGCAAAGCCTTGAAAGCCCCGCCTCCGTCCCCGCCCGGATCAGCCCGGAAAGAAGCGCGGTTCCGACGCCCGAGCGTCTGAAGCCGGGATCCACGGCGATGTTGTTTATGCCGCCCTCTCCGCCGGCGGAATACATGCCGGCGTAGCCTACGAGTCTTTCTCCGCAGAGCGCCGCGAAATAAACGGCGCACGGATTGGAGAGCGTCTCCGCTATCTGATCCGCGCTCCACGGCGCGAAAAAGCACAGGCGCTCAAGCCGGGCGGCGTCCTCGATATGATCCGGCCCCAACGGGACGATCTTTATCTCCATCAGTACCCTATGCTGTCGTCGTTCAGCACCCAGTCGCGGACGTTATAAGTAACGAAGCACGTGGGAGAGCTTCTGATCACTACCTTTGAAATACCGGCGTTTATGATCATGCGTCTGCACGTCTGACAGCTGTTCGCGTCCTTTATTATCTCTCCGCTCGCCGCGTCGACGCCGCAAAGGTACATCGTGGAATCGAGCATCTGCTCACGCGTCGCGGAAATGATGCAGTTCATCTCGGCGTGTACGGCGCGGCAGGTCTCCCGGCTTTCGCCCGATCCGTCCTCGCCGCCGCAGACGCATTTGCCTATATCCGTACAGTTCTTCCTCCCGCGGGGCGCGCCGTTGTAGCCGGTCGAAACGATGGAGTCGTTCTTCACGATTATGGCGCCGAAGCGGTATCTCAGGCAGGTGCTCCTCTCGAGCACCGTCTGCGCTATATCGAGATAGTAGTTCGTTTTTGATACTCTTTCCATTTGATGTCCCGCCTTTCGTTTATTCTTTATTTCAGCCGTTTTAAAGTGTCTTTGAAAGCTCTTTGAGGTATTCGCGGAAGATGTCCTTCAGTTCGGGGTGCTGAAGCGCCGTCTCGATGTTGGCCTGCAGGAAGCCGAGCTTCGAGCCCATATCGTAGCGTTTGCCCTCGTACTCGTAGGAGATAACGCCGACGGTCCTCGCAAGCTCCTTCATGGCGTCGGTGAGCTGCAGCTCTCCGCCCTTGCCGAGCGGCGTGTGTTTGAGTATATCGAATATATCGGGGGTGAGCACCACACGTCCGAGGATCGCGAGGTTAGAGAACATCTCCTCCTTTGTCTGCGGCTTTTCGACCATATCCGTCGTCATGTACGTGCGCTCGCCGATCTTCTCCGCCTTCATCGAACAGTATTTTTTAAGATCCTCATAAGGGACCTCGCATACGCCGACGACCGCCTTGCCGTAATTCTCATAGACCTCGCACAGCTGCTTCGTCACGGGCTTTTCCGCCGCCATGACGTCGTCGCCGTAGAGGACCGCGAACGGCTCGTCTCCTATGAATTTCTCGGCGCAGAGTACGGCGTGGCCGAGGCCCTTCGCCTCCTTCTGACGCAGGAAGTATATGTTTGCGAGGGAGCAGACCTCTTCCATATCGGCAAGCTCACGCTCCTTCTTCTTCGCCTGAAGGACGTCCTTGTATTCGACGGAATAATCGAAATAGTTCTCGATCGCCTCCTTGTTGCGGCCGGTGATTATGAGTATATCGGTTATTCCGGATCCCACAGCCTCGCGTATGAGATATTCCATGGACGGTCTGTCCACTATCGGGAGTATCTCCTTCGGAACGGTGCGGGAGATGGGCAGCATGCGGGTACCGAGACCGGCTGCCGGGATAACGGCTTTTGTGATCTTTTTCATTGATTGCCTCCGATGTTATGTCTATATTTCTTCAACTTACATTATATACGAGACGTTATGGAAAATCAATACCTATTTTTTTGTTTTTTCGGGATTTGACGTGATTATTTTCCTTAATCCGTTAATATCTTCTTGATTTTTGATCCGGGATGTGATACAATCGTATCACAGGAGGTGTATCATACCCGCAATGAAAGACAAAAACGAATTCATCAGGATATATAACGAGAAGATCCGCAGGGACGGAGCGGATAAGCTGCTCGATTATCTCAGCTCGAAGTGCGATTTTTTCACGTCTCCCGCGTCGACTCAGTACCATCTGTCGTGCGAGGGCGGTCTGTGCGAGCACAGCATAAACGTCTACGAATGTCTCACGGATTATCTTTCACGCGGACGCGTGAAGGAAACGTACGGTCTCAACGTCTCCGAGGAGACGGCGGCGATCGTATCGCTTCTGCACGACGTGTGCAAGGCGGACTGCTACTCCGTATCGTTCAGGAACAAAAAGGACGACGCGACGGGTCAGTGGCTGAAGGTCCCGTACTACGAATTCAGGGACAGGATGCCGTACGGTCACGGCGAAAAGTCGGTATACATAATCTCCGGCTTCATGCGGCTCACGCGTGAGGAGGCCTTTGCGATCAGATATCACATGGGCTTCTCCGGCACCGAGGATCCGAGGAACGTCGGCGCGGCGTTTGAGATGTATCCGCTGGCGTTCGCGCTTTCCGTCGCCGACATGGAGGCGACGTACTGTGTTGAAGGGAGGCCCGGAACATGATCATGTCTTTATGGAGCGGAGCGGCGCCGGTCGTACCCGAAAGCGCCCCGTCCGATCTCGTCACATATCTTCAGAGGGGCGGAAGCTTCCGTCTGCCGGCGGAGGGATGGGCGCTCGTCATATCGGCGCTTCTGTTCCTTGCCGCGGGCGTGATCCTTCTCATACCCGTTCTGAAGGAAAGAAAGGAAGGTAAAAAATGAAAAAAGCAGCAAGCGCTCTTTTGGCGATAATTATGATCTGCATTTGTCTGACGGGCGCAGTATCCGTCAGCGCGGAGGCTGAGGAGCCTGCCGAGGGCACGGTCCTCTATGAGACCGACTTTACA
Source organism: uncultured Ruminococcus sp. (assembly GCA_902778145.1). GTDB lineage: Bacteria > Bacillota > Clostridia > Oscillospirales > CAG-272 > UBA1248. The sequence continues at coordinate 19,892 of CACYWW010000002.1, read as the reverse complement.
GGCGGTATACCCGAAGGCTTCCGGATACCGAAGGAATATGAAGGCAAGGTTTACGCGGAGGACGGCTTCCTGTATCTGGACGCCGTGGGACGCGAATTCACGAAGGTCTATCTGCCGGAATCGCTCGATAAATACGGCAACTACGAAATAACGATCCACGCGACGATGCTTCAGCCCCGTGACCCGGGCCGCTGGGGATCGATCATGTACCGTATGCAGGACGTAAAAAAGGGCTATCCCTATATGCACATGTGCTTCCGTTATGATTCAAACGCGTCGAACGGCGTTGAGTTCGCGTACAGGAACGAGCAGAACGCCTGGAACGTGACGTCGACAGGCTCGGTACAGGGCCACACGTTCTCGGACGGAACGCTGGACGAGATCAGGGTCACCGTCCGCGACGACCGCGCGATACACAGCATCAACGGCGTCAAGGGCGTCGACTGCACGGACGCGAACCTTTATGAAACGGGTGCGGTCGGTCTCACCGCCAACTTCTGCATACTCAAGGTCAGGGATATAAAGGTAACGTATCTGCGCTCGGCGGCCTCCGCGCCCGCGGCGCAGTATACCGAGATCGCTCAGTCAACGCTCGGCGTCATCGGCGGCTACACGCTGTCTGAATTCGTCGGCTCGAAGGCTCAGCTCGACGGGCTCGCCTCATCCGACGCCATCCCCGCAAACGCGATCTTCCGCATGAACGCGGAGCTTCAGGCGACCGATAAGGACGGCGCGGCGTTTGCCGGCATGGATGAGATCTTCACCGCGCTCGACGGAAAGATAATGCCCACGTTTTACGTAAACGACGAGCAGACGACCGACGCCTTATGCCGGTACCTCGACGACAACTCGATCTCAGACGTGTTCGTCATGAGCTCAAAGGACGAGCTCGTGCTGCGCGCGAGAAAATCGTTCGATCTCTGCCGCGGTGTGCTCGACCTTACGGGAGAGTTCGAAGGCAAGACGTCGCTTTCGGACAAAGAGCTTCTTAAGATCAGACAGCGCACGAACGCCGCGTTCGCGTCCGTCGTCGTGATCCCGGAAAACGTCGCGCAGAAGGAAAACGTTAAATATCTCTACGACAGACTGATCTGCGTATGGGTCGATTCGGCCTCTCCCGTAACGACGCTGACGCAGGCGTTCACGATAGCCGCCTCGGGCGGGCACGGCGCCGTCACCGACAACACCGCTCTCATGTACAAGGTGCTGAACGAATACATGTCTGGCAACAAGCTCTTCAGATCGCCTTTGAACATAGGCCACAGGGGCATCCCGCAGCAGGCGCCGGAAAACACGGTCGAGGGTTCTCTTCTCGCGTACGAACTCGGCGCGGACTGCGTTGAAAACGATATCTACATCACCTCGGACGGTGAGCTGATGGTCATGCACGACGGCAATACGTCAAGAACGACGAACGGCAATCTCACCATGGAGAGCGCGACGTCGGAGCAGCTGCGCGAGCTTCTGGTAAACAAGCAGTTCCCGAACAAGAAGGGCTTCGAGGAATGCAGGATACCGTTTCTGGAGGACTACTTCAAAGCCATAAAGGGCAATGATATGCTCCTGTTCATCGAGATAAAGAGCACGAACAAAAAGCTCGTTGAAAAGCTCTGGTCGCTGATCGGTGAATACGGCGTTGAAGATCAGGTCAGCGTGATAACGTTCCACGCGAGCCAGATCAACAATCTGAAACAGATATTCCCGGAGATGTCCGCGGGCTTCCTCTGCAATCCGCTCGTTTCCGGTAATACCGGCAATAAGCAGACAAAGGCTGTGCTCGGCAAGATTCAGAAGCTCGGCTCCACATACAACCCGAGCTATTCCGGTCATTCGCCTGAATTCGCGGTCGCCGCTAACATGCGCGGAATAACGACCTGGCCGTGGACGATCGACGACAAGAACACGTACATAGACTTCTTCATGTCGGGCTACAACGGTCTCACGACGAACAACTGCACGATCCCCGCGAAATTCGTCAAGATCCTCTCCGCGCCCGAATATGCGGCTGAGATAAACGAGGGTGAGACGTACACGGTCAAAGCATCGGCGTACACATATGCGAGAGACGAGGAGGATGCGTCCGAAAAGGTCCGCGTGATCCCGCTTGACGGAGATATAACGGTCGACGGTACGACGCTCTCGTTCCCCTCTGCCGGAACGTATACGTACGCGCTCGAATACACGTATAAGATCAACTCGAAGAATTCCTACACGCTCTGCACGCGTCCCGTGACCGTTACGGTCAAGGGTGCGGAGGTCACCGACACGGAGTCGGGCACCGACGCCGCGACAGACAGCGCGCCCGGCACGACAACGGAGCCCGGAGAGCAGGAAAAGCCCGCGAAGCGTGTAAACCCGGCGGTCATAATCATACCCGCCGTCGCCCTCGCGGCAGTCGCCGCCGCCGTTGTGATCGTCGCGAGAAAGAAAAAAGCATAAACAGAAAAGTTTCCCCCGACACTTTGAATCGATCCGGACCACCGAAAAAAGCAGGAGGAAAAACGAATGAGCAAAAAGAAAAAGGACAAGACGCGGTTTTCTCTGAAGGACCGCTTCAGATACTGGTTCGACAACCGGATGACCGGCGGCTCGCTCGTTCTGATCCGCATCCTGATAATAGCCTCGATACTGCTCGCGGTGATCATCGCCGCTCTCATCATCCTGTTCAGATTCAACGAAGAAGGCGAGACCGCCTCGGTCTTCTGGGACAGTATAGCCACGGTCATCAACGCCTGGATGCCGTCATTTGAAGACGGGAGCCCCGGTTACGTCATACTGATGTCCGTGACGGCGATCGCCGGCGTCCTGTTCACGAGCGTGCTGATAGGTATTATCACGAGCGCGATAGAGGAGAAGATCGACAACCTCAAAAGAGGGAATTCAATGGTGCTCGAAAAGGGCCATATAATCATCCTCGGCTTCAGCCCGGGTGAATACACGCTCATCCGTCAGCTCATCCTCGCGTCGTCCGGAAAGCCCGCGCGTATAGTGGTGGCGGAGGACATGGACCGTGAGGAGATCGAACAGGATCTTAAGGACAACCTGGAGATACCGAAAAACGTGCGGATCATCTGCAGGACTGTCGATATAACCGACCCCGTATCTCTTGAAAAATGTTCGATCGAGACGTGCAGGACGGTCATAATCAGTCCTACGGACGACATGAGGACCATAAAATCCGTCCTCGCCGTCTCAACGCTTCTGAAGGAAAAGAACGTGAGCGGCATAAGAGTCAACGCCATAATCTCGAAGAACGAATACCGTTTTCCGCCGTCTCTCGCGAAGGACAACAACATCCTGACGCTTCAGACGAACAACATAATGGCGAAGATGGTCGCGCACTCGTGCACACAGACCGGGCTTTCCGAGGCCTTCAGGGAGATATTCAATTTCGAAGGCTCGGAATTCTATCTCTCGGACATTCCGGAGTCTGCGGGGCTGACGTTCGGGGAGCTGATGATCAGGCTTGACGGAGCCGTTCCCGTCGGTATACTGCGCAAAGACAAGGTAACGATAAATCCGCCGTCCGACCTTCGTATACTTGAGACGGACAGGATACTCGTTTTCTCAGACGACAACGATTCCGCAAAGCTGAAGAGCGGGTCGCTTTCCGATATGGCCGGAACGACCGTCGTAAGCTCAGGTCTGTCAGAGGATCTGACGGACACGGTCATAATCGGCCACAACGAAACGCTGCCCGTCATCCTGCAGGAGCTTCCCGAGAACATTTCCCACGTTTACCTCGCCGGTCAGAAGACGACAGAGGAGGAGCGCGAAGAGCTGCAGAAGGCAGCGGACGAAAGAAATCTGACCCTCAACTACTACCGCGGCAATCCGCGCTCGGAAAAAGTGCTCCGGGAGCTCTCGAAAATGGCTCAGCATATAGTCATTCTGAGCGACCATGACGGCGACCCGGAAAAGGCGGATATGGACGCCGTATTCCTTCTGCTCAATCTCCGCGATATAAGAAAGAGGTTCGGGCTTTCGTTCAACATCACGATGGAGATGCAGAAGGAGCACAATCAGAAGCTCGTAGGAAGCGGCGATCACACGGACTTTCTCGTCGCCTCGAGCATGTCCTCGCTCATCCTTTCGCAGATATCGGAAAGCCCCGAGCTTATGGACGTGTTCCGTGAGCTTTTGTCGAACGAGGGCAACGAGCTGTACCTCAAGAACGCAGGCTCCATGGGGCTGACGGGCTCCTTCACCGTGCGCGAGCTGAGGCACGCGATGTATGAAAACAATTGCGTGATGCTCGGCTGTCTCGACTCCGAGAAGCACGGAAGATTCAATCTCCCGCTTGAAGAAACGGTGGAGCTTTCCGAGGACGACGAGCTGATCGTCCTGGGAGAATGCTGAAAAATCGGAGTACGTTCATTTATTATTATATATTACCACTTGACAAATCCGCGGAATTGTGGTAATATAAATCGAATAATCACACAGGAGGGCTTATAAATGAAGCACATCAAAACTATAAAGACCCGCGATCTGTGCGCGAGCGCGAAGAACGGCGGCTGCGGCGAATGCCAGACTTCCTGCCAGTCAGCCTGCAAAACGAGCTGCGGCATAGCAAATCAGAGCTGCGAGAACAAAAACAAATAAGAATATTAAAACGCCGCCGCAAGGCGGCGTTTTAAGAATGTAAGGATCATGGTACATCAATACAAATTCAAGTATCTCAACATAGTGATCGACGTCTGCTCCGGTTCCGTCCACGTCGTGGACGATATGGCGTACGACGCGATATCGATGTACGGGGAGACCGGACGGGACGAGCTTCTCGACCGGATATATGAAAAATACAAGGACAAAGACGTCAGTCGTGAAGACGTCGCCGAATGTCTCGGACAGATAGAAGGGCTGAAGCAGTCAGGCGCGCTGTTCACCGACGATACCTTCGCCGATATGGCGCCGGAGCTGAAAAAACGCACGGCGGGCGTCATAAAGGCGCTTTGCCTGCACGTCTCGCACGCGTGCGATCTGCGCTGTTCATACTGCTTTGCGGGTCAGGGCAGATATCACGGCGAATCCGCGCTGATGAGCTTTGAGGTCGGTAAAAGAGCGCTCGATTTCCTGATCGAAAACTCCGGCAGCCGCCGCAATCTCGAGGTCGACTTTTTCGGCGGGGAGCCGCTGCTCAATTTCGACGTCGTGAAGAGGCTCGTCGCCTACGCGCGCTCGATCGAAGGCAAATACAACAAAAATTTCCGTTTCACGCTGACGACGAACGGCATGGGCATAAACGACGATGTCATAGACTTCGCAAACCGCGAGATGTCGAACGTCGTTCTCTCGCTTGACGGCAGGCGCGAGGTGCACGACAGATTCAGGATCGACGCAAAAGGCCGCGGCAGCTACGACGTCATAGTCCCGAAGTTTCAGAAGCTCGTCGCTCTGCGCGGTGATAAGTCTTATTATATGCGCGGCACCTTCACGCATTACAACCCGGATTTTCTCGAGGACATAAAGACGATGCTCGACCTCGGTTTCACCGAGCTTTCGATGGAACCGGTCGTTGCCCCGCCGGACAGTCCTTCGGCTCTGACAGAGGAGGACAAGCCGGTCATATTCGAGCAGTACAAGAAGCTTGCGGAGCTTATGATCAAGCGCCGCAGGGAGGGCAGGCCGTTCACGTTCTACCACTACATGATCGACCTTGAGGACGGTCCGTGCATATATAAGCGCATCTCCGGCTGCGGTTCGGGCACCGAATATCTCGCCGTGACGCCGCAGGGCGATCTCTACCCCTGCCATCAGTTCGTCGGTGAGGAAAAATTCCGTCTGGGCGACATCTGGCACGGCGTGACGAATACGGAGCGTCAGGATGAATTCGCCTCCTGCAACGTATACGCGCGGGAAGAGTGCAGAAGCTGCTGGGCGCGTCTTTACTGCGCGGGCGGCTGCGCCGCCAACGCCTATCACTCCAAAGGCTCCGTGAACGGTGTTTACGGCTACGGCTGCGACCTGTTCAAAAAACGCCTTGAATGCGCGATAGCCGCCGAGATCACCCGGATCTGTGATGAAGATGAAGACTCCGATAGTTGATTTTATTGAAGAGTACAAAAGAAAAAAGCCCCTGCGTCTCCACACACCGGGACACAAGGGCTTGGCTTTCTGCGGCTTTGAGGCAGACGATATAACAGAAACAGACGGCGCTGACGAGCTTTTTTCGCCGCACGGCATAATTGCCTGCTCCGAGAAAAACGCGTCGCGCCTTTTCGGATGTCCGACATATTATTCGGCGGAGGGCTCGTCTCTCTGCGTCCGCGCGATGGTCTTCATGCTGACGGAGAGGCTCGGAAGGCCGGCAAAGATCCTCGCCGGGCGGAACGCGCACCGTTCCTTCATAACAGCCGCGGCGATGACCGACGCCCGCGTATCGTGGATCGCGCCTCATCCGGGCGACGGATACGTCTCCGTCTCGGTAACGGCGGAGGATATAGAAAACGCGGCGGAACTGCCTGACGCGGTCTATATAACGACGCCGGACTATCTCGGCAAAATGACCGACGTAAGGCCGATATCCGCTGTGTGCCGCAGACTGGGGATATATCTTCTCGTCGACTCGGCGCACGGCGCGTATCTTCATTTTCTGAAGGAGCCCGCGGATCCGATAACGCAGGGCGCCGACGTCTGCTGTACGTCCGCGCATAAAACGCTTCCCGCGCTGACAGGCGCCGCGTATCTGCACACGTCGGTCTTCACGGAGGACGAGGTGCGCACGGCGCTGTCGGCGTTCGCTTCCACCTCACCGTCTTATCTCATACTCGAAAGTCTTGACAGACTGAACGCCTATCTTCAAAGCTGCACGCGCGCGCTGTCGCGCTTCATCACACACGCGGACGCGGCAAAAAAAGCCCTGTCCTCACAGGGCTGGCGTCTGTACGGGGACGAACCGCTTAAGATAACGCTGTTTCCGGGAAGCCGCGGATACACGGGCGACAGCGTCGCCTCGTATCTTACCGGTCTCGGAATATATCCGGAATTTCATGACGCGGAAGCGATAACGTTCATGATAACACCGCAGACCGGCGCCCGAGGACTTTCAAGGCTTGTGAAGGCGCTCGGCGCGCTCCCCGCGAGGGAGCCTGTTGAGTCAAAGCGCCCCGAGCCGTATATCCCGGAGCGCGTCCTCGGGATAAGGGAGGCTTTCTTTTCGCAAAAAGAGACCCTGCCGACGCGGGAATGCGAGGGCAGGATCTGCTGTGACGCGAATATAGGCTGCCCGCCGGCTGTAAGCCCGGTCGTCTGCGGCGAGCTGATCGACGCAAAATGCGTGAGGATCCTTCTGGCCTGCGGTATAGAGCGCTGTACCGTCGTCAGACCTCGTCCCGGTTTATCTTCTCCGGCGGAGTCTCAAGCAGCGTCGGATCCTTCATGTACCTTGTAAGGCACTTGAAAGCCGAGGAAAAATAGGAGCCCGAGCAGATGCGCTCGTCCATGACGACGCCGAGCGGAAGCGTCCGCTCAAATACGACCTCGTCGCGTCTGAGTCTCGGCACCACGCGGGGATTTCCCATCGTTATGCCGACGCTCGTCGTACCGAATTCGTATACGTGGTGATAAATGTGGTTCGTTCTGATGCTCGCGAGATTCGATATCAGAAGCGATTCGTGGAAGGGCGACGCGTCGATTATCTTCTTCGGGAGCATCCCGTGTCTGTCAAGGAATTTGAACATCCCGACGCCGAAGGCGCAGAGCCCCGGGACCTTCAGAAGCTTTCTTATGATATCGTCGGTCGAGTTGCTGTTCTCCGTATTGCGGTTCTTTTCTATGTATTCATCTATCTTGTGCTGAACGTCAAAGACCGTGTCGTTCATGTCGAAGTAGATCTTCGACATCGTGCCCTCTTCGCCTCCGGCCTTGAGAACGACGAGCCCCGCGCAGAATTCGTTCCTCGTATATATGCGTTTGTTGACGACGAACCGGTTGAGCGCCGGATATTCGCACGCGGTGCGCAGGTATCCGGCGAGCAATATCCCCATCGGGGACAGCGCCACACCGCGTTCGTTTCTCACCTTATGGATATACGCGTTCACCGGATCGAGCGGGATATCCACGGTTATCATATTCATGGAGTCCACGCGTTTGTCCATTATGAAAGCCGCGACCTGATACATCGGGTCGGCATTCTTTATTCTTTTTCCGTCAGGTCTGTTCATTATAATTCTCCCTGAGTTTATTTTCAGTTTAGTTTATACCATATAATAACACTACGTTACGCAAAATTCAAGCTTTTTTTAAAAAAAGAGACAAAAACATGAAAAAAACAGAACTCGCCTCGGAGGTCGTTTCACGGCTCCGGAAAAAATATCCGTCAGCGGAATGCGCCCTGCGTTACGAGGGCGATCCCTTCCGCCTTCTTGTGATGGGGCGCCTTTCGGCGCAGTGCACGGACGCTCGCGTGAATATCGTTTGCCCCGCGCTTTTCGCGGCCTATCCCGACGCGTACGCGATGGCTGAGGCGGATCCCGCCGACGTCGGCAGATACATATTCTCCTGCGGTCTTTACAACAGCAAGGCGCGCGATCTCGTCGGTATGTCGCAGCGGATCGTTTCCGTATACGGCGGCAAAGTCCCCGATACGATGGAGGATCTTCTCACGCTCCCGGGTGTCGGGCGGAAGATCGCCAATCTGATCCTCGGCGACATTTATGACAAGCCCGCGATCGTCGCGGACACGCACTGCATCAGGATCTCGGCGCGTCTCGGGCTCGTCGGCGACGGGAAGCCGCTGTCTCCCGAGAAAACGGAGCGCGAGCTTTCAGGGATCGTGGAGCCGCGGGAGCAGGCGGATCTCTGCCACCGCCTCGTGATGTTCGGGCGAGAGGTCTGTTCCGCGCGCTCTCCGCGCTGCGACAGCTGTATTTTATCCGACATTTGCAAAAACCGCCTTGACACGGAACAAAGCAAGTAGTATAATACAATAAATATATATAACAGGAAGACGATATTATGAAAAACGCGATACGCATGCTCACCTCCGAAAGCGGCAGACAGATGAACAGCTTCATAGTCACGACCGAGGAGGGCGGGCTTATAATGATAGACGGCGGTTACGCCTTTGACGCGGAGAAGCTCCTTGCTAACCTGCGTGAGATCTCCGGTCAGAGCGTCCCGCATATAGACGCGTGGTTCCTCTCCCACGCGCACGACGACCATATTTCCGCCTTCGTACAGCTGATGAGGACTCACCGGGACGACTTTACCTTCGACCGTCTTTATTTCAGTTTCCCGTCGTTTCAGTACTTCGACAAATACGAGAATTGGGAGGCGCACACCGTCGCCGAGTTTTACGAGGTGCTTCCGCTTTTCGCCGACAGGATCTGCATCGTCTCTCAGGATGACGTATACACGGTCAGGGGCGCGACGTTCGAATTCCTCTACACTTTCGATCCCGTATACACGGACAACGCCGTCAACAACTCAACATCCGTGTTCCGCATGACGCTCGGCGGCAAGACCGTTATGTTCCTGGGCGATCTCGGCTGGGACGCCGGCGCAAAGCTGCTCTCCATGCACGGCGAAAAGCTGAAGAGCGACATCGTACAGATGGCTCACCACGGTCAGAACGGCGTCGAGCGCGATGTTTATGAGGCGATAGCGCCGTCGGCATGTATCTGGTGCACTCCGCTCTGGCTCTGGAACAACGACGCCGGCAAGGGCTATAACACGCACGTATTCAAAACGATAATCGTCCGCGGCTGGATGGACGAGCTCGGCGTGAAGGAGCACTACGTCGCAAAGGACGGAGATCAGACGATACTGCTGTGAAAGAATTCACCGTAAATAAAAACGACGCGGGTCAGAGGCTCGATAAATTCATACAGAAGACGCTGAGGACGCTGCCGCCCGCGCTCATGTATAAAGCCATAAGAACGAAGAAAATAAAGGTCAACCGGAAAAGAGCCGAGCCGGGCACCGTTCTGAATGAAGGCGACGTTGTGCTCTGCTTCCTTGCGCCGGAATTCTTCGAGGAGAAATACGAACACGATCCTTTCTATACGCTGACACCGTCTCTTGACGTCGCGTATGAGGACGAAAATGTGATCGTCTGCAACAAGCGTCCCGGACTTCTCTGCCATCCTGACGACACGGGCGAGCTCATAACGCTTGCGGAGCATATCAAGGCTTATCTGTACCGCAAGGGCGAATACGATCCGGACGGTGAAAATTCCTTCGTCCCCGCTCTCTGCAACAGGATAGACAGGAATACGGGCGGTCTCGTGATCGCGGCGAAAAACGCCGCCGCCCTGCGCGATATGAACGAAATGATACGCGAGCGCACCGTTTCAAAATACTATCTCTGCGCCGTTCACGGTATACCGTCGCCGTCAGAGGCGACGCTCACCGCGTACCTTTACAAGGACAGCGCGAACAACACGGTCACCGTGTATGACAAGCCGAAGGAAGGCCGCGTGAAGATAGTCACCGGGTATCGCGTCATATCGTCAAAGGACGGAGACAGTCTGCTCGAGGTCAGACTCATAACGGGAAAGACGCATCAGATCCGCTCTCATATGGCTTATATCGGTCATCCGCTTCTGGGCGACGGAAAATACGGCGTCAACCGCGACGACAAAAAACGCGGCTATAAATATCAGGCGCTTTACTCATACCGTCTCACCTTTGACCGCGGGCTCGGGTCGCTTTCATACCTCACCGGAAAAAGCGTCTTTATCGATAAGGAGAAAATATGGTTTTACGGAGATTTCCGGTAAAATTTTCACTGCTCGCGTCAAGCGCGCTTCTGACCGGTCTCTGCTTTGCGTGGCATAACGTCTGGTTTCCCGCGTTTTTTACGCTCGTTCCGGCGCTGCTCGTCATGCTTTCGGAATCCGGGGTCACGGATAAAAAGCCCTTCCGCTTCTACGGTTACGGCTATTTCTTCGGGGTCGTGTTCTTTGCCGCCGTTTTTCAGTGGTTCAGATATCAGTACCCGCTCGAATATCTCGGCTTCAGTAAAGGCGAGGCTGTCGCGTACGTCGCGCTCAGCTGGTTCGGCTCCGGATTCATACTCTCGCTGCTTCTCTCGTTTTTTTTCCTCTTCACGGGGCTGTTTCTCAGGTCGGGTCTCGCGAAAAAACACAGATGGCTTTTCATCCCGTTCTCGTCCGCCTGCTGGGTGCTGACGGAATACGCGTTCACGCTCGGAAAGCTGGCGACACCGTGGGCGAGACTCGCGGTGACTCAGCAGTCGAACACTCTGTTCATACAGTCCGCCTCGCTCTTCGGCTCTTATTTCATCTCGGCGCTCATCGTCGCGGTGAACGCTTCGCTTTCGCTCGGCGTTTACGCGCTGATCACCGAAAAAAACGTAAAAAAATGCGGTATATTCGCGCTCGCCGCCGCACTTGTGTTCCTTTCCGACACCGCGCTCGGCGCGATCCTTTACACGGTCGATCTCGATCATGAAAAGAACGCCGACCGGATGTCCGTCTCGGCGCTTCAGGGCAATATGATCTCCGGGAGAGCGGAGCTTTCGCTGCCCGAGACCCTGGAGCTTTTCCTCGATATGTCAGAGGAGCAGATAAATGATACCGGCGCGGAGCTTATAGTAATGCCCGAGGGCTGCTTCAACATGGATCTCGCTCAGAGCCCTGCGACGGAAAGCATAATAAAGAGCTTTGCAAAAGAGCATTCCGTCTCTCTTATCTTCGGCGCGTATGAGTACGCGGACGACGGTTTTTATAACGTGACGTGGTGCGTCGACCCGGACGGCACGCTGACCGGTCCCTACCGCAAGCAGCACCCCGTACCGTTCGGCGAATTCACGCCGGCGAGGGATCTCATTCTGAAGCTGATGCCGTTTCTTGAGGACGTCACGAACATAGGAGACGATCTTTCCGCGGGTAAGGAAAGCACGGTATTCGAAACTCAGCGCGGAACGGTCGGCGCCTTCATCTGCTTCGACTCGGCGTTCGAGAACATAGGCTTCCGTGAGACCGCAAAGGGAGCGCTCCTTCTGACGGAATCGACGAACGACAGCTGGTGGATGGACTCCGCGCAGCTGTACGAGCACAACGGTCATGCGGTGCTTCGCGCGGTCGAGGCGCGGCGCTGGTATGTCCGTTCGTCTTCGGCGGGTTACTCCACCGTGATCGACGCGCGGGGCGTAACGGTCGACGGCGTGCCGGCTCTCACCGCCGGGTTCGCGTCATCGGACGCCGCGCTCCGCCGGGATATAAGCTTTTATCACAGGACGCCGTATCTGTTCCCCGTCCTGTGTCTCATTGTGTTCGCGGGCGGTCTCATATACGCTTTCATCTTTGAAAAACGCTCAAAACAGTGATATTTTCAAAACCTACACCGCAAAAGACTTGTATTTTTAAAATTTGTAATATAATATTATTTTATATTCAAGCAAAGGTATAAGATATGAAAAAAGCAAAAATCGGCTTTGTCTCGCTCGGCTGCTGCAAAAATCAGCTCGACACCGAGGTGATGCTCAGCATCCTGTCAGACAAAGGATATGAAATAACGAACGAGGAGGCGGAGGCTGACGTCATCATCATCAACACCTGCGCGTTCATCAACGACGCGAAGCAGGAGGCGATAGACAACATCCTCGACGTCGCGTGGTTCAAAAAGCACCGTCATCTGAAAAAGATAATCGTCACCGGATGTCTCGCGGAGCGTTACCGCGAGCAGATATTCGATCAGCTCCCCGAGGTAGACGCGCTCGCCGGCGTCGGATCGGTTAAGGACATCGCGGAGGTCGTCGAAAAGGCGCTTTCAGGCGAAAAATGCGCAAAATTCGGGGACAAGAACACGTCCGAGCTCGGCGGCTCGCGTATGCTCACCACGCCGCCCTACGCCGCGTATCTCAAGGTAGCCGAGGGATGCGACAACAGATGCACGTACTGTGCGATACCGCTTATAAGAGGAAAATTCCGCTCGCGCCCGATGGAGGATCTTATCGAGGAGGCGAAGCTGCTCGAAGCCGACGGCTGTAAGGAGCTTTCGCTCATAGCGCAGGACACGAGCCGCTACGGTCTCGACCTCTACGGGAAATACGCCTTGCCGGAGCTTATCCGCCGGATCTGTGAGGAGACGTCCATACCGTGGATCAGACTCCTCTACCTCTACCCCGACAAGATAACGGACGAGCTCGTTTCGGAGATCGCAAATAACGACCGTGTCGTAAAATACGTCGATCTTCCGATACAGCATATAAATGACGATATACTGTCCGCGATGAATCGTCACGGCAGCAGAAAAACGATAGAGGACGCGATAAAGCGTCTGCGCAACGCAGTTCCCGGCATAACGCTGAGAACGACCGTTATAGCCGGCTTTCCCGGCGAGACGGAGGAGAAGTATGAGGAGCTCTGTGAATTCATAAAGGAAACGAAGTTCGACAGGCTCGGCGCCTTCGCCTACTCGCGCGAGGAGGATACGCCCGCGTATGACTTCGACGGTCAGATAGACGAGCAGGTCAAGCAGGACCGCGTCGACGGCATTATGGCGCTGCAGTCAGAAATAAGCGAGGCGCTGAACCGCAGGAAGCTTCGCACGACGGTCAGGGTCCTATGCGAGGGCTTCGACGGGGCGACGGGCGCCTACGTAGGAAGATCCGAAGCTGACGCGCCGGACGTCGACGGCAAGATCTTCTTCGACCTCGACCGCGGCCAGGGACTGCACCGCGAGGGCGATTTTGTAAACGTAAGGATAACCGACTGCTACGATTACGATCTGGTCGGTATAAGCAAGAAAGGATAAGACCATGGCTGAAACGAAAAAAACAAACCCGAACAGGCTGAATCTTCCGAATATTCTGACGCTCATCCGCGTCGCGGCGGCGCCTGTGATCATCGCGCTCGTGCTCATCCCGTATTCCGCGGTATGGTTCATCATATTAACGGCGGTGCTCTTTCTTCTCGCCTCACTCACCGATCTGTTTGACGGAGCGATCGCGAGACATACGAATCAGGTCACGAATTTCGGCAAATTCCTTGATCCGATAGCGGATAAGATGCTGATCCTCGGCACGCTGATCGCCATGGCAGGTTCTTCGAAATACGCTCCGATACGCCTGATACTCGTGATATCCGCCTGTATCATCCTTCTGCGCGAGCTCGCCATATCGTCCATCAGAATGGTCGCGGCAAAGGAGGACGGCACGGTCATAGCGGCGAATTTCGCCGGCAAGATAAAGACCGCGTTTTCGTCCGCCGCCGTCATCGCCGTCATGCTCGAGGACGTGATATTCAGAAACGGAGGTCTTGCGCATATACATCTGCTCTCTTACATTATGCTCATCATCACCGTGATACTCACCGTCTGGTCCGGTATCTCCTACCTCATCAAATACTCGACGTATATCGACGTAAGGAAATGATAAGTCTTTATTACGCCGAACCCGGCAGTATCAGCATAAGAGAGCTCTATGACAGGGCGGACACGCACGCGCGCGCCGTCTTTGACGACTCGAACAAGGATCTTCGGTCGTATCTGTCCTTTTTCTGCCGCGTCATGACCGACGTCGGGATCGCCGAATTCGGAGCGGATCCGGAAAACCTGACGTTCTCAAAGAATGAACACGGCAAAGAATACATAAACAACAGGAACATATTTTTCAACGTTTCCCATACAAGCGGGCTCGTTTGCTCCGCCGTCTCCGACAGCGAGGTAGGCGTCGACTGCGAGACCCTGCGCGAGATCGACTGGCAGGCTCTTTCGGAACGGTATTTCACCCGGCGGGAGTGTGAGGCGATAAACGCCTCCCCGGAGCCTGTATGTGAATTCTTCCGCATCTGGACGAAGAAGGAAAGCTACGTCAAATACACGGGAGAGGGCTTTTCACGTCCTTTGCCGTCATTCGACTCGTCTGAGCTTGACGCCATCCAGGCGACCTTCCGCATCGGCAACACTTTTGTCACCGTCACGGGAGACGTTTCACACATAAGATTTATAAAGGAAGGAAAAAACAAATGATAATAAAACCACGCGGCACGTCGGACATACTGCCGAAGGACACGCCGGTCTGGCAGAAAACCGAGAAAACGGCGCGTGAGGTCGCGGAGCTTTACGGCTGCGGTGAGATACGCTTCCCCACCTTTGAGGCGACGGAGCTGTTCGCCCGCGGCGTCGGCGACACGACAGACGTCGTTCAGAAGGAGATGTACACGTTTGAGGACAAGGACGGCAGGAGCATGACACTCCGTCCCGAGGGGACCGCCTGTGTTGTCCGTTCAGTTATAGAAAACGGCCTCGCCGGAGAGGCGATGCCGCTGAAGCTCTACTATTTCACGAGCTGCTTCCGCTATGAAAAACCGGCGGCGGGCAGGTACCGCGAATTCTATCAGTTCGGCACCGAGCAGTTCGGAGCGGACACGCCCGCGGCGGACGCGTCCGTCATCTCGATGGCTGACACTCTTATCAAACGTCTCGGGATCAAAAACGTCACACTGCGGATGAACAGCATCGGCTGCCGCAGCTGCCGACCCGCGTATCGCGAAGCGCTCGTCGCCTATTTCACCGACAAAAAGGATCAGCTTTGCGACACCTGCCGCGAGCGTCTGAAAACGAACCCGATGCGAATACTCGACTGCAAGAGTCCGGTCTGCCAGGCTGTCGCGGCGGACGCGCCGAAGGTCACGGATTACCTCTGCGAAAACTGCCGCACACACAACGATACTCTGCTTTCCCTGCTTTCGAAGATGGGGATAGAGTATACTCCGGATCCCGGTATCGTCCGCGGACTCGACTATTACACGAAAACGGTATTCGAATTCACCGCCCCGATCGGACTCGACCCGAAGACCGGCGAGGAGAAATACCTCACGATATGCGCCGGCGGCAGATACGACGGTCTCGTTGAAGAGATCGGCGGGCCGAAGCTCCCCGGCATAGGCTTCGCCGCCGGTATGGACAGGCTGATAGCCGCGATGAAGCATTCGTCGCAGGATGTCCCGACTCAGCCCGCGCCGCAGATCTACATCGCGCCGCTCGGCGAGGCTGCTTCGACCGAGGCTCAGAAGATAGTCTACGACCTGAGGATGAGCGGCATTCGCGCCGAAAGCGACGTTGTCGGCCGCAGTCTCAAATCTCAAATGAAATACGCCGACAAGATCGGCGCCGCGTACACGGTCATAATCGGAGACAATGAGATCGGGACCGGACGCGCCATACTCAAAAACATGAAAACAAGCGAACAGACCGAGATAGAGATCGGCAGTATCGCTCTGATACTTTCAAAGGAAGGGCTTTAAAATGTCTGAATTATTCAAGCAGGAAGACAAGAGAACACATTACTGCGGATCGCTCTCGTCCGCCAATATCGGAGAGCGCGTCACAGTCTGCGGATGGGTGCAGAGACAGAGAGACCTGGGAGGCCTCATCTTCATCGATCTTCGCGACCGCGAGGGAGTGATCCAGCTTTCATTCGACGAAAACACGCCGAAGGACGTCTTCGATCTCGCGTTCACCGTCCGTTCCGAATACGTGCTTTCCGCAAAGGGCGTCGTGCGTGCGCGTTCAAGCGTCAACAAAAACATAAAGACCGGCGATATCGAGATCGCGGTCGACTCGCTCAAGGTCGTGTCCGAGGCGGAGACGCCCCCGTTCGAGATCACCGACAACACGACGGCGAAGGAGGATCTGAGGCTGAAATACAGATATCTCGATCTCAGACGTCCGGCGCTTCAGAAGAACATAATCATGCGCCATAAGATCGCGATGGTCGCGCGTGAATATTTCTACAGAAACGGTTTTCTCGAAATAGAGACGCCCATGATGATCAAACCGACGCCCGAGGGCGCGAGGGACTATCTCGTTCCGTCGAGGATCCATCACGGCAAGACCTACGCTCTGCCGCAGTCTCCGCAGATATACAAACAGCTTCTGATGCTGTCGGGCTTCGACAGATACATACAGCTCGCGCGCTGCTTCCGTGACGAGGACCTCCGCGCCGACCGTCAGCCGGAATTCACGCAGATAGACCTTGAGATGTCGTTTGCGGACGAGGCGGAGATCGAGAACATTATCGAAGGCTTCTTCGCAGAGCTGTTCGACCGCGTCCTCGGAGTCAAGCTCACGCTTCCGATCCGCCGTATGACGTACCGCGACGCGATGGAAAAATACGGCAGCGATAAGCCCGACCTCCGCTTCGGCATGCCGATAATCAACATATCTGACGCCGTTTCGGGTATCGCGTTCCCGCCGTTTGCCGACGCGCTTGCCGCCAAAGGCTCCGTCCGCGCGATAGTCGCGGAAAACGGCGCGGCGACGCTCTCCCGCAAGGAAATGGACAAGCTCACCGAGACCGTCCGCGGTATCGGCGGCAAGGGACTCGCGTACATCCGCTGGGTGGATGAGACGCCGTCCTGCCCGTTCTCGAAGTTTTTGGGCGAAGGCGACCTCGACCGCATCACGTCCGCGCTCAATATGAAACGCGGCGACGCGGCGCTCATCATCGCCGACAAGGACAGAGTGACTCTGCCCGTGCTCGGACAGCTCCGCAATATCGTCGCCCGCAAGCTCGATATTATCAAGGAAGGCTACGAATTCACCTGGATCACCGAATTCCCGTTCTTCGAATACGACGACGAATCCGGCAAATGGGTCGCGATGCATCACCCCTTCACGATGCCGCTCGACGAATGTCTGCCTTATCTTGAATCCGATCCCGAAAGCGTCCGCGCAAAGGCGTACGACCTCGTGCTGAACGGCACTGAGCTTCTCTCCGGCTCGATCCGCATCACCGACGTCAAGCTCCAGCAGAAGATGTTTGAGCTGCTCGGTCTCACGGATGAGGAGATCGACGCCAAGTTCGGCTTCCTCGTGGACGGTTATAAATACGGCGCTCCCCCGCACGGCGGAGCCGGCATAGGCCTCGACAGGATCTCGATGATCATGTGCGGAGCGGATTCTCTGCGCGACGTCGTCGCCTTCCCGAAGGTGCAGAATGCGTCCGAGCTCATGTCCGGATGCCCGGCGGCGCCCGACGAGCAGGCGCTCAAAGACCTCGCCGTCAGCTTTACAGACGTTGAATAACACAAGCGCCGGTCATCCCGGCGCTTTATTATAATAATTCCGTTAAAGGAGAAGTTATGTTTTCGGTTCACGATCCGTGGATAAAAGAACGCGAGCCCGCGGTGTGTATGTGGAAATTCGATCAGAACCGCGGATTCATAAGCGATTTGAACGTATCGCTCAAAAACGACTTCATGTGCCTGTCGGACAGGCAGCTTGAAAACTACGCCGCAATGATGAAGGAATGCGGCTTCACCGGCATACAGGTCACCGATATCTGCTCGGCGTGGCGTGCAAACGGCTCATGGGAGAATGTGCACGACAAATTCAAAACGCTGTCCCGCGCCTGTCACAGGCTCGGTATGAATTTCACCGTCTGGTGCTGGGCGGCTGAGTTCTCCGGTCACGGCTGGTCGGATCCGGACGCCGTTTACAAAAACGCCGATTCCGAAAAGCCCGCGTGTGAGGATCCGCGCGTGCTCGCCGTATTCAACAAATATTACGATATTTACGCCGATCTTGCGCCGTACGCCGACCGCGTGATAGCCCATTTCTTCGATCCCGGAAATCTCACGGATATGACAAGCATTATTTACTTCGTCGGACTTCTGAAGGACAAATTCCGCGCAAAAAATCCGGATATAAAAATTGCGGTAGACACGTGGGGCTGCCCCGACGGCTATCCTCAGGCGCTCGTCGACGCCGGAATGGAGGACGTTATGCTTATGGAGCTTCCGTTTCTGCCCGTCTGGCGTCAGCCCGGAAAACGCGCCGTTTTCCGTGAGGGCGTAAAGCGGCTCGGCTGCGAGCTCGGTTCATGGGGCTGGTATACGAGCGACCTTGAGACGGATCAGATGACGTATATGACGGTGAACTGCCGCGTCCTGAAGGACGTATTCAACGAGACGCGAAGGCAGGCGGACCGCGTTATGGTGCCGTCATACTGGAGCGAGATCGATTCGTATCATATCCTCAACTTCTTCTCGCTGTACGCGGCCGGGCATCTGTTGATCGATCCGGAGACTGATCCGGACGCGCTCCTCTCCGACTCCGCGTACGCGGTGACCGGGAAGAACGATACGAACGCAAAACGCCTGATCACCGTGCTGGAGCTGATCCGCGACGCCCGCAGCGGTGACAGCTGGGACAGCTACTGGTGGACTGAGCCGGGATACGTGCTCGATCATTACGACCACGAAAACGTCCTGTCCCGCGCCGACGGTGCGATCGGCTCCCTCACCGCTCTTATATCGGAGCCCGAGCCTGACGACGGCATACCGTTTCCGATAACGCGCCGTGAGCTGTACAGGCTGATTTTGCCGCATCTTTATCAGATAAAGCGGTATGCGCTGTTCTGCAGGGATCTCGAAAGCATCAAAGCCGCGGAGAGCGCCGGCAGCCCGAAGGAGGAGCTTCAGCTGATGGTCGACCGGCTCGACTGCGAGATCCCCGAATACAACACCGTGACAGGTCTGTGGGGACAAAAGGAGGCGCGCAGCGCATATGAACGCGCGTCGTCGTTCTGTGAAAAGCACGGTCTCAGAGCCCCGGAACGGAGCCCGGCTGTGATGTTCAGGTTCAAACGCCGCTTTGCCGACCATCTGAGGGTCATGCAGCGCGGCTCCGATGAACGCCTTTGGGTCACGCCGCGGTTTTACGAGGGCGGTCTTATAGGCGAGAAGCTCTCGCAGAGGATCATGGACGGGCTCGCGGAAGAAGGCGTCCTCGAGCGGGACGGCGCTGGAAAGTACTCCCTCTCCGACTGGGATGATCTGAAATTCGATTTTTCCGTCTGATATTATAAGCTCCGGCTTTTTCGGCGCGGCGTGATAAGGAAGTATTATGTATAAACTTTGCCGCGCCGAAAATGAAGACGCCCGCAAGCGGGCTAATGAAGAAATGAAGACGCTTCG
>CACYWW010000001.1 GCA_902778145.1 uncultured Ruminococcus sp. | reverse complement strand
CCCCTCTTACCCCTCCCTCAGAAGTATCTGAGGGGGCGCGTTAAACCTTCCCCTTTTGGGGAAGGGGGACCACGAAGTGGTGGATGAGGCGAACACCATGCGGCGGCACAGACGGTGAGCGGCGCTGATCGAAGGAGCTCCTTCGCTGCGCTCAGAATGACGCGGCGCCTGTCATTCTGTATTCTTAATTCATCATTCTTAATTCCCGGGAGTTTTTTATGGATCGGATATATCTTGATAACGCCGCGACCGTACCGGTACTGCCGGAGGCAGTGAAGGCGATGGAACCGTATTTCGGCGCGGAATGGGGAAACCCGTCCGCAAAGAATCTGCCCGGGCTCCGGGCGGGCAAGGCACTGGAGGAGGCGAGACGGAGGACAGCCGCCGCGCTCGGATGCGCGGACTATGACGTCTGCTTCACCTCCGGCGGCACCGAATCGGATATGCTTGCACTGCTCAGACTCGGACGCGGACATGTGATCACGACCGCGATCGAGCACAGCGCGGTCATCTCCGCGTGCCGCATGCTCGAAGGCTTCGGTGCCGAGGTGACGTACGTTATGCCGGGAAGCGGCGGCGCGGTCGACCCGGATGACGTCGCGCGGGCGATAAGACCGGACACCTCGCTTATCGCCGTTATGTACGCGAACAATGAGACCGGGGTGCTGCAGCCTGTTGAGGAGATCGCCGGGATCGCGCGTGAGCGCGGGATAACATTTTTCACGGACGCCGTTCAGGCGCCGGATCCCGCCGCCGTCGTATCATGCGGAGCGGACGTTTTCAGCCTTTCGGGCCACAAACTCGGCGCGCCGAAGGGATCCGGACTGCTCTGCGTCAGAAAAGGGATCCGCATCGCGCGTGACGGTGAGCAGGAATACGGGATCAGACCCGGCACGCAGAACGTCGCGTTCGCGTTCGCACTTTCGGCGGCGCTTGAATCGAAGCCGGATCTCTGCCGCGTTGAGGCGCTGCGCGACAGGCTCGAGCGGCGGATACTCGATACCGTTCCGTCCGCTGTCGTGAACGGGGAAGGGCGGCGCGTTCCCGGGATCCTGAACGTATCGTTCCCCGGCGCCGAATCGGAGGGGATACTTTTCCTGCTCGGAGAAGGCGGCGTCGACGCGGCGGCGGGATCTGCCTGCACGTCGTCGTCACCGTCGCACGTGCTCACCGCCATGGGACTGTCAGCGGAGCGCGTCTCGTCCGCCGTCCGCTTTTCCGTCGGACGGATGAACACGGAGGAGGAGATCGACCGCGCGGCGGAGGTGCTTCGCGACGCTGTGCGGAGGATAATCGGGAAATGATCTCCGGGATTTAACCGAAATATCATCATTTTCTGCTTTTTTACTATTGAATATCGCGCATTTTTATGGTACAATATGTCAACGATGCGAAAGGGCGGATGAAATATGCTATCCACGGTATACACCTGCGGATTGCGGGGCATCGACGGTTATCTTGTGACGGTCGAATGCAGCTGCGCCGCGACTCTCCCGTTTTTTGATATAGTCGGCTTGCCAGATACGGCGATAAAGGAATCGAAGGACCGCATAAACGCCGCGGTGATGAACTCCGGAATGGTCTTCCCGCAGACCGGTATAACGGTGAACCTTGCTCCCGCCGACAGAAAGAAAGAGGGCAGCTCGTACGATACAGCCATCGCCGTCGCCATCCTTTCGGCGTCGGAGGTGATAAATCCGATCGCGGATCTTTCCGGGTGCTGCTTCCTCGGCGAGCTTTCGCTGTCCGGCGATATCCGCCCGGTCAGAGGCGCGCTTTGCATGACAGTCGCGGCGAAGGCGGCGGGGATAACGGACGTTTATCTGCCGGCGGATAACGCGAAGGAGGCGTCCGTCGTCGAGGGCGTCAACATCTACCCGATAAAGAGCCTTTACGAGATCGTTTCGCATTTCAATACCGACAATAAGATAAAGCCCGTGACGTTCAACGGCAGCGTGTTCGCCGATTCGTTCACGGATTTCATACTTGATTTCGCCGACGTCAAAGGGCAGGAGGCGGCAAAGCGCGCGATAGAGGTCGCCGTCACCGGCGGTCACAACATACTCATGATCGGCCCGCCCGGCACCGGTAAAAGCATGCTGGCGAAGCGCATACCGACGATAATGCCGGAGATGAGCTTCGAAGAGGCCATAGAGACGACGAAAATACATTCGGTCGCCGGGACGCTGCCGCCCGACGTTTCGCTCATGACGCAGCGTCCGTTCCGCTCGCCCCACCACACGATGTCGAGCGCGGGTCTGTCCGGCGGCGGTCAGATACCGACCCCGGGCGAGATATCTCTCGCTCACAACGGCGTGCTGTTCCTTGACGAGCTGCCGGAATTCTCCCGCTCCGCGATGGAGGCGATGAGACAGCCGCTCGAGGACGGGCGCGTCACGATAACGCGCGTCAACGGCAAGCTGTCGTTCCCGAGCAAATTCATGCTCGTATGTGCGATGAACCCGTGCAAGTGCGGTTATTTCGGCTCGACCGTGCGCAGATGCACCTGCACGCCGCAGGAGATCCGCAGATATCTTTCCCGGATATCGGGCCCTCTGCTCGACAGGATAGACATACAGGTCGAGATGCCGTCGCTTTCCTTCGAGGAGCTTGCGGACAAGCCGAACGGGGAGACGTCGTCGGCGATACGCGAGCGCATCAGACGTGCGCGAGAATTCTCGGCGGAGCGCAACAAGGCGTCCGGGATCACGAACAACGCGCAGATGACGAGCGCGCAGATCAGAAAATACTGCAACGTAAGCCCGGAGGGCAAGAAGATACTCAAGGCGGCGTTCGAAAAGCTCGGACTGTCGGCGAGAGGCTACGACAGGATCCTGCGCGTCGCGCGGACCGTCGCCGATATCGACGCGTCCGAGCAGATAACGGATTACCACATAGCGCAGGCGGTGAGCATGCGCTCACTCGACCGGAAATACTGGCATTGATAATAAACGTCCAACATATAAACGGAGGTAGGATATGGAAAAGAGAAAGCAGTTATACGAGGGCAAGGCAAAAAAAGTCTACGAGACCGACGATCCGTCGCTTCTGATCGTCAGCTACAAGGACGACGCGACGGCGTTCAACGGACTGAAGAAAGGCACGATCGTCGGTAAGGGAGTTATAAACAACCGGATGAGCAACCGCCTTATGAAAATGCTCGAGGGCAAAGGCATCCCCACGCATTTCGTCGAGGAGCTTTCGGAGCGCGACACGGTCGTCCGCCGCGTCTCGATAGTGCCGCTCGAGGTCATAATCAGAAATATATCCGCCGGCTCGTTCTCGAAGAGATACGGCGTTGAAGAAGGCATCGTCTTCAAAAAGCCGACGATAGAATTCTCCTACAAAAACGACGAGCTCGGTGATCCGCTGCTCAACGACGATCACGCGCTCGCGCTCGGTCTCGCGACCGAGGAGGAGATCGCCGAGATAAAGCGTCTCGCGTTCGCCGTGAACGACGCTCTGCGTGAGTTCTGGGCGGGCTGCGGCGTAACGCTCGTCGACTTCAAGCTCGAATTCGGCAGACTGCCCGACGGAAAGATAATCCTCGCCGACGAGATCAGCCCCGATACCTGCCGTCTATGGGACAGCGAAACGAAGGAAAAGCTCGACAAGGACCGCTTCCGCCGCGACCTCGGCGGAGTTGAGGACGCGTACGCCGAGATCATGCGCAGACTCAACGAGGCTATGAAATAATTCACACGAAACAAAAAACGCAAAGCCCCGGGATCAGACATTCCGGGGCTTCAACTTGCAGACAAAGTTTTAATTCTTTATTCTACTCCTTCCGTCACCTCCCTCAAAGAGGGAGGCAAAACAAGGCTCCTCCCTTGGGGGAGCTGTCATCCGGGAAGCTTCCCGGATGACTGAGGGAGTTTGTCTTCACTCTGAAGCCTCGGGATCAGGCATCCCGGGACTTTTGCCAGTTTATTTACGTACGGGAGATCTCATAAACGCTGAATTCGAGATAATTCATTTTTGTTTTTGTAATATGATCCGATGTATACGGTTTCGCACCGGAAGCCGGCGGGAACAAAAAATTTACGGAAAAATAACAGAATAATATATACGTTTCGGGACGCCTGATGTAAGATAAAAGAGTATGGAAATCCCAATTCATAAAATAAACGGCATTTTTGGAGGTCAAACATGGCAAGAAAAATGAAAACCATGGACGGCAACAACGCTGCCGCGCACGTTTCGTACGCGTTCACGGAAGTTGCCGCAATCTATCCCATCACTCCCTCGTCCGTTATGGCGGAGGTCACGGATACGTGGTCCGCTAACGGGCTGAAGAACATTTTCGGGCAGAAGGTCCGCGTCGTTGAGATGCAGTCCGAGGGCGGCGCGTCCGGCGCCGTACACGGCTCCCTGCAGGCGGGCGCTCTGACGACGACCTACACGGCGTCTCAGGGTCTTCTCCTCATGATCCCGAACATGTATAAGATCGCCGGCGAGCTGCTCCCCTGCGTCATCCACGTATCGGCGAGAGCTCTCGCGTCCCACGCCCTGTCCATCTTCGGAGACCACTCCGACGTCATGGCGTGCCGTCAGACCGGCTTTGCGATGCTTTGCTCCGGCAGCGTACAGGAGGTCATGGACCTCGGCGCCGTGGCGCATCTTTCCACCATCAAAGCGAGAGTCCCGTTCCTGCACTTCTTCGACGGCTTCAGAACGAGCCACGAGATACAGAAGATAGAGGTCTGGGATTATGACGATCTCAAAGAGATGGTCGATATGGACGCGGTCGAAGCGTTCCGCAAAAACGCCCTCAACCCCGATCATCCCGTCCTCCGCGGCACCGCTCAGAACCCGGATATATTCTTCCAGGCAAGAGAAGCGTCGAACCCCTACTACGACAAGGTACCCGGTATCGTTGAAGAGTACATGAACAAAGTCAATGCCAAGATCGGCACCGACTACAAGCTGTTCAACTACTACGGCGCGCCGGATGCGGAAAAGGTCATCATCGCGATGGGCTCCGTATGCGACACCGTTGAAGAAACGATAGATTACCTGCTCGCCCGCGGCGAAAAGGTAGGCCTTGTCAAAGTACGTCTTTACAGACCGTTCTCCGCGAAGCATCTCGCGGCGGCTCTGCCCGCGACGGTGAAGAAGATCGCCGTCATGGACAGGACGAAGGAACCCGGCGCCATAGGCGAACCGCTTTACCTCGACGTCGTGAAGGCACTTTCCGACGAGCACGTTGAAGCGCTGATCGTAGGCGGCAGATACGGTCTCGGCAGCAAGGATACCACCCCCGCCGACATCATCGCCGTTTACAAGAACCTCGACGCGGACAAGCCCGTCGACAGATTCACCCTCAGCATCAACGACGACGTAACGCATCTTTCTCTGCCGAGAGGCGAGAATCCCGACACCGTACCCGCCGGCACGATCTCCTGCAAATTCTGGGGCATCGGCTCGGACGGTACCGTCGGCGCGAACAAGAACTCCATCAAGATCATAGGCGACCATACCGATAAATACGTTCAGGCGTACTTCGCATACGACTCCAAGAAGTCCGGCGGCGTCACGATCTCCCACCTCCGCTTCGGCGACAAGCCTATAAAGAGCCCGTACTACGTATCCATGGCTGACTTCGTAGCCTGCCACAACGTATCGTATCTCGACAAGTACGATATGACGAAGGATATCAAGGAAGGCGGCACGTTCCTGCTCAACACCGGCTGGACCGCCGAGGAGCTGAACGAAAGACTCCCTGCGAAGGTCAAGCGCGACCTCGCGACGAAGCACGTTAAATTCTACACCGTTGACGGCGTAAAGATCGCGCGTGAGCTCGGTCTGCGCAACCGTTTCAGCATGGTGCTCCAGGCGGCGTTCTTCAAGCTCGCCAACATCATACCGATAGACGAAGCCGTCAAATACATGAAGGAAGCCGTCGTCAAATCCTTCTCCAAGAAGGGCGACGACATAGTCAGGATGAACCAGTCCGCTATCGATCTCGGTATCGCGAACCTTGTTGAGATCCCCGTTCCCGCGGAATGGGCGGACGCGAAGGAAGAGGCCGCCGAAAAGCACGATCTCGAAGGCGCTTCCAAGCTTGCGAGATTCGAAAAGACCATTCTCGGTCCCGTCAACGCTCAGAAGGGCGACGATCTGCCCGTATCCACGTTCGTTGAGGACGCGGACGGCACGTTCCCGCAGGGCCTCGCGGCGTTCGAGAAACGCGGCATAGCGGTCGACGTTCCCGCATGGAACCCCGCAAACTGCATCCAGTGCAACTTCTGCTCGCTCGTATGCCCGCACGCGGTCATCAGACCCGTCGCGATCCCCGAGGGAGACGAGATACCCGCCGATATGCCCATGGTGCCGATGGCGGCGATGCCCGGATATAAATTCGCGATAGTCACCTCCACACTCGACTGCACCGGCTGCGGCTCATGCGTGAACGTATGCCCGGGCAAGAAGGGCGAGAAGGCTCTGTCCATGAAGCCGATCGATCAGATGATGGATCAGCAGAAGCATTTCGAGCTTGCCTACAAGTACTGCGACAACGACGCCGTGCTTGCGAAATTCAAGCCCGAGACCCCGAAGGGCAGCCAGTTCAAGCAGCCGCTGCTTGAATTCTCCGGCGCGTGCCCCGGCTGCGGTGAAACTCCGTACGCCAAGCTCATCACACAGCTGTTCGGCGACAGGATGATGATCGCCAACGCGACCGGATGCTCCTCCATCTGGGGCGGCTCCGCACCGTCTACTCCTTACACCACCAATAAGGAAGGCAAGGGCCCGTCGTGGGCGAACTCCCTGTTCGAGGACAACGCGGAATACGGCCTCGGCATGGCGATATCCGTCAGACAGAGAAGAGAAAAACTCGCCGAGACCGTCAAGAAGTTCATCGCCTGCGACTGCAGCTCCGACGAGGCTAAGGAAGCCGGCGCGAAGTGGCTCGAGGTCATGAACGACGGCAAGCTTTCCGGCGAGGCCGGCAAGGCTCTGCTCGAAGCGGCGAAGAAGTGCGATTCCGAGGCCGCGCGCGAGATCGTCGCGTCCGCCGATATGCTCGAAAAGAAATCCGTATGGATCTTCGGCGGCGACGGCTGGGCATACGATATAGGCTTCGGCGGCCTTGATCACGCGATAGCGTCCGGTGAAGACATCAACATCTTCGTATTCGATACCGAGGTCTACTCCAACACGGGCGGACAGGCTTCCAAGGCGACTCCTACCGGTTCCGTCGCGCAGTTCGCGGCAGCCGGCAAGAACACCAAGAAGAAGGATCTCGCTCAGATCGCAATGTCCTACGGCTACGTTTACACCGCTCAGGTCGCGCTCGGCGCCGACTACGCTCAGACAGTCAAGGCGATAGCCGAGGCTGAGGCGTATCACGGCCCGTCGCTGATCATCGGTTACGCTCCGTGCATCAACCACGGTATAAAGAAAGGCCTTGCGACGGCTATGGAAGAGACGAAGCTCGCCGTACAGTCCGGCTACTGGTTCAACTTCCGCTTCAATCCCGACGCGGAACAGCCGTTCAAGCTCGACTCCAAGGAGCCTACGCTCTCCTACCGTGACTTCATCATGACGGAGACCAGATACAACTCCCTCGTCAGAGCGTTCCCGGAAAGAGCCGAAGAGCTCTTCGCCGCGGCGGAAAAGCAGGCAAAGGACAAGTACAGGAAGCTCTGCAACATGAGCAAGCTCTACGAATAATAACGTAAAAGACGGCGCGCCTCAAGGCGCGCTGTTTTTTTGACGGCGGAAGCCGGGATATCCGGTTCGGCTGCGCAGCTCGACCGTACGTGCTCTTCGACTTCATCGCTCTTGGGGGTGCCCACCCCTCAAACTTCCGGTTTGCGGTGCCCAAAAAATCTGCACCGTGCAAAGCCCGGTTTGATTTTTTGACCGCTGCACGAAACGAGATTTGCTTTATCCGCCCACGGCGGGAACCCCCACCGCTCACAAGTTCGCGGCGGGGAACCCCTTTGGCGGCGCAAATCACGTTTCCCCCAAACCCCCTCTTACCCCTCCCTAAAAAGTATTTGAGGGGGCGCGCGGCGGACGTCCGAAAGGCTCCTCCTTCGGGGGAGCTGTCGGCGTAAGCCGACTGAGGGAGTTATTCTTAAAAAAGTGCCTCCGCCGTTCGAATAACTCCCTCCGTCGCGGCAAGCCGCGCCACCTCCCTCAATGATGGAGGCAAGAGATCCTTAGCTTCGCTCAGGATGACAGGAAAATGCAGAATGCGGAATTATGATGAATAATAAGGGCGTGCGGATGAAGATTCTGCCACGCCCCGCCGGAAAAGAAAAGTGATCCGGTGATGCCCGTATTCCGCTTATACTTGACAAACGCGTGATTTCATGGTAAAATATACAATGAAATAATTTGATTATCGGAGGCGTTATGTTAAAAATAGAACATCTCACAAAGAAGTACGGCGACAAGACCGCCGTATCCGATCTTTCGCTTCATATACAGAAGGGCGAGATATACGGCTTTATCGGCCACAACGGCGCCGGAAAGACAACGACGCTGAAGAGCGTTGCCGGCATAATGAAGTTCGATTCCGGCGAGATCCTGATAGACGGGACGTCGATCGTAAGCGATCCGATCGCATGCAAGAAGAAGATGGCGTACATCCCCGACAACCCGGATCTGTACGATTTTATGACCGGGATAAAGTATCTCAATTTCATAGCCGATATATACGGCGTCGGCGCGGAGGAGCGTCGGTCTCTCATACGCGAGTACGCGGACGCTTTTGAGCTGACGGGCGATCTCGCACAGCCGATCGCTTCGTATTCCCACGGCATGAAGCAGAAGCTCGCCGTCATCTCGGCGTGGATCCATTCGCCGAAGCTCATAATCATGGATGAACCGTTCGTCGGGCTCGATCCTAAGGCGTCCCACCGGCTCAAGGAAATGATGAGACGGGTGTGCGACGAAGGCGGCGCGATATTCTTTTCGACGCACGTGCTCGAGGTCGCCGAAAAGCTCTGCGACAAGATCGCCATAATCAAACAGGGGTCGCTCATCAGATCCGGCACGATGGATGAGGTAAGGGGCGACGATTCGCTTGAGGAGGTCTTCCTCGAACTGGAGGCTGAATGATGTTTCGTCTTCTTCTGAAAAAACAACTGACGGAGATCTTCCGCTCGTATTTTTATGACGTGAAAAAGAACCGTGCGAGATCCGCGGGATCCGTTGCCGGGATGTTCGTCCTGTTCGCCGTTCTGCTGCTCATCGGCGCCGGTATGTTCTTTTTGCTCGCGTTCACCTTGTGCGAACCGCTTTTTTCCGTCGGGTGCGGATGGCTTTACTTCTGCATCATCGGAGGGATCGCCCTGTTCTTAGGTATAATCGGCAGCGCGTTCAACACGTATAACATGATGTATTCGTCAAAGGACAACGATCTTTTGCTGTCGATGCCGATAAAGCCGTCCGCGATAGTCGGGTCGCGCGTCGCGTGCGTGTATCTGCTCGGACTGCTTTATTCGGGCATTGTCATCGTCCCGGCTTATATCGTGTATTTCATAAAGATACATGATCCGCTGGGAATCGCGGGCTTCATCGTTTTCACGGCGGTCATCTCCGTGACCGTCATGTCGCTTTCATGTCTTCTCGGCTGGGTGATCGCTAAGGTCGCCGGCAGACTGAAGAACAAGAGCATAAT
This sequence comes from uncultured Ruminococcus sp., assembly GCA_902778145.1. Lineage (GTDB taxonomy): Bacteria > Bacillota > Clostridia > Oscillospirales > CAG-272 > UBA1248. The sequence continues at coordinate 92,869 of CACYWW010000001.1, read as the reverse complement.
AACGGTGCTTCTCGCGCTCGCCTTCATCGCTGTATATTACTTCGTTTATTTCAGGATACAGAAGATCATATCCGGGCTTATAGAAAACGCCGCGCTGTGGGGCGGGAAGATCCGCGGCTCGGCGCACGTCGTCTATATGTTCGGCAGAGCCGGAGAGGGCGACCCGCTTTCGATGCTCGTATACGCGGCTGCTGCCTGCGTCTTGTTCTTCCTTGTTTTCCTGCTGCTCAGAAAGACGTTTTACGGCATAACGACGGCGACGTCGAAGGCAAAAAAGATCGCATACCGTGAAAAAACCGTAAAGGCGGCGGGTCAGGGGAAGGCTTTGTACCGCCGTGAGCTTGACAAATTCCTTTCAAGCCCGATGTATATGCTCAACTGGGGCATAGCGGCTTTGTTCCTGCTCGTTTTGGGCGGACTCGTCATCTGGCGCGGCAGAGCGATATTCACCGGGATCCGCGAAACGCTCGATATAGACCCGGGGCTCGTCGCCGTGTTCGCTTGCGCGATAATCGCCATGACGGCTTCGATGGGAAGCGGCATCTCCGCCGTCTCAGTTTCACTTGAAGGGAAAAACCTCTGGATCGTGAAGTCGCTTCCCGTAAAGCCCGAAAAGGTGCTCGGAGCCAAGCTCATGCTCGGTTTGTCCGTATATATGCTGCCGCTCGTATTCTGCTCCGTCAGCGTCGCGGCGGTCCTTGAAGGGAACTTTCTTCTGAAGCTGCTCGTCGCCGTCATGCCGGTGCTGTTCTATCTTTTCACATCTTACGGCGGTCTTCTCATAGGGCTGAAGATGCCTGAGCTGAACTGGACGAACGAGATGATCCCGATAAAACAGGGACGCTCCGTGACGATCTGTCTGCTCGGGAGCTGGGGGCTCGCCGTAATCACGGCGCTGCCGTATCTGTTCCTTTCCCGCTACATCAACGGCGCCGTGTATCTCACGATCGTCTCGGTGCTGCTCGCCGCGGGGACCGCGGTGTGCCGCAAATGTCTGTTGAAATACGGAACAAGGATGTTTGAAGACCTTTGATCAAAGGAGGTTATATGAAGAGGATACTCTGTCTCATCATCGCCGCAGCACTTCTGTGCACGGTCGTGAACGCCGCCGCGGCGGACAAGATAACGGGTGCGTCGATCACCGCGAACGGCGAGGTTTTCTGGAACGAATATCCCGGAAACGAACAATACTGGCTCGGTGTTGACGGCCAGTACGTCCCGGCGGAGATCGGAGACAACATAACCGACCGCGCGCTCGAGCCCGGAGTCCATACCGTCTGCATCGATTCAACGACGGACGGAGGGAACACATACCTCGCGACCGTTACGTTCGAGATCACGTTCAACGGAAAAACGTACGCCAAGGGGGCGAAAAGCGCCGTTTGCGGATGGTCTGACGCGGAGGACGACGAAAGGATCACCTCGCTTTCGGTGAACGGAGAGGAGATACCGCGAAAAGGCGGCGCGTTCGTCGACGCGGGTACGGACGTCAGCCTCGCGTTTACCGTAGTCGACGGTTTTTCCGTGGCGTCGGCTTTTCTCAGGTATAACGGAGAGGATGAAGAGATATATCCGGTCAGTTCCGGCGACGGTTCGTATCACTGCGACGTCACGGCGCCGGACGCCGTTTGGACCGTGGTCATCAAAACCGCAAAGACCGTTGCCGCGGGAGCATGGATCTGTCCCGACGGAGATCTGATCGCGTCGTTCGAGCTTGAGGGGACCGCGTTTGACGGCCCGCGCGGCTTTGCCGGCGGCGGCTTCGCTTCCGCGACCGTTGTCCCGCGGGAGGGATACGCCCTGACAGACGTTTTCCTCAGGTGCGGCGGCGAGGATATAAAGGACGGCGTGACCGTCACGAAGCACGAAAACAACGAATACGACGTGTCGTTCACCGTTCCGGACTCTGACTTTGATATAATCGTCCGGGCGGCTGAGGACAGATCGGTCACGGTCAGCTTTGACGGGAACGGCGGAGAGGGCTTCATGGAGCCGGTCACAGTCGATAACGACGAGAGTTATACGATGCCTGAATGCGCCTTCAAAGCGCCGGGCGGACTCGTTTTCTCCGGCTGGGTCCTGCTTGACTCATCAACGGGCGAGCAGTACGCCGCAGGCGCTCCCGGAGACGAACGGGTGATCGACAGGGATACCGTGATGCGCGCGGTCTGGGACGATCCCGCCGTGACGGAAAGCACGGACACTACATCCGGCGTGCCGGATGAAACGGAGGATATAACGACCGCCGCGGATACCGACACCGCCGAAACGTCGGACACCGGCACGGCCGCACAAACGACAGAGAGACCGGCGGACACCTCCGGAACGGAGCCCGTAAGCGTCAAAACGGAAAAGAGGAGCGTCCTCCCGTGGATCCTCCTCGGCGTCGGTATTGGCGCAGCGGTATGCGCGGCGTCGTCGTTTGCGGTGTTTATGATCCTGAAAAAAAGGGATATAAAAAAAGTAAAACCGGGAAATAAAGGAAACTCCGGCAAGACCATCATATGCATTAGATGAGAGAAGGAGGATATCACGGAAATGGGAAAAGTGAAATGCAGTCCGGAAATGAAAGAACAGACGGTAAAATACGTGCCGGAGAGAAACAAGTCGGTAATGCATACGGTTGCTGCGTTACCCTCTTACAAAAAAGCAACCAATCCATACAAAGGAGAAAAACGTGAAAAATCTTACTCTGATTGTTATTGTTTTGCTTTTTGTCCTTAGTGCGTGTTCAAACATTACCTCAACGCAGACAACTGTGGGCGAAAGTACAGAGGCAGAAAACATTTCAACAAGATATAAGTCATATAAATATGGCACAGTCGAAGGCGATTATATATTTGCGAGAGATTCACAGGGCAGACCTGTAAAATATAACGTACACGACGGTAAAATGTCATTTGTCTGCCCCGATCCTTTCTGCGATCACGAAAGCGGCAAATGTCAGTTTTACGGTATAAGATCCGAAATGTTTACATCTATAGGCAATATCGTTTATTATTTAAAGCATGATGAAACGGGAAAAAGCACCCTGTATTCGTTTGATACGAAAACCGCGGAAACAAAAAAGGTTTTCGATAACGCCGACTCATACATGACGAGCGTTTACGCGTATGAATACGGACTTTTGATACGTGTTGCAGAGAATCTTTCATGCGGGATAAAAAGTTATTATTTCTGGTACGATACAAAAACAGGCGCCTCGGAAAAATTGAACGACTCATACGTGCCTTTGGATTTTATTATTTATATGATCCGGGACGACCGCATTATATGGAAATTGCCGGGCAAACAGGATTATTACAGCACAGATCTGCACGGAGACGATTATAAAGAGTATGATTTCGGTTACAGATACGGAAATTATTACAAAATGGAATATGAGTTTGCTGAAGACGGACGCAGGCTGTATTCGCTTTACGCCACTTTTGCGGGCGAGAGCGAAAGAACGTGCATTTTAAAAGACATTGGTCCGTGCTTCTATTATGAAAATAAGCTGGTGTATTTCATAACCGAGCCGCGGGATGAGCAGAGAGCCGCTCACGTTGATGAAAACGGATACGTAACAAAAGACCCTACCGGCGGGAACGTATACGTCGCAAATCCGGATGGCTCCGACGCGCATCTGCTTTATCATACGGATGAGTTTATAACCGGAAACACGTCTGATATGAATCATCCGCTTGTCTGCGGAGACTATTTCGGATTGCCGACGGCACGTTTCGAGGGTGACGAGATGTTTGAGGACAGGCTGATTATAGCAAACATAAACACGGGTGAATTTGTTGTTACACATGAATGATACTATAGAGCTTTACTGGTTCGACAAAGACGGCGGAGAGTATTCCGGCCGTATCATGACGGTGGATATAAACACCGGCGAGTACGTTTTATCAAAACCGGTATGGGAGGATAAATAAGATGAAAAAGATAATATCGGTCTTTCTTGCAGCGATCACAGTTTTTGCCCTGTTTTCGTGTAATAACACAACCGGAACGGATACGGAAACGGACGCCACGGCAGACGGGCTGAAAACATGCAATTACGGAAAAATATGGAAGGATTATATTGTCATCTCCGACGGGAACGACGGGACTTTGATCAAATATAACGTACATAACGGTGAAATGTCGTTTCTTTGCCCCGATCCATTCTGCCGTCATGAAGAAGACTGCCAGTTCGCTGGTGTCGGTATGCTGTCGCATAGCTTTGATTTTATTGAAAATATGGTGTATTACGCAAATGACGAACAAAGCACCGGCAGCAATTCCCTTTATGCGTTTGACATAGATACCGCAGAAACAAAACTGTTATACGAATCGGAAGGTATAATACGAGATGTGTGGTCGTATGATAAAAAGCTTTTCATCAAAGAAATAACTGGAGACCGCTATAAAGCGGAAAGCAGATGTTTTTGGTATGACACGGCAACCGGCGAAATGGAAGAGTATAAAGGCAAAAACACTGAAACCAGCTGTAAACTAAACTGGATAATGAATGACCGGATGATGTGGTATTCTATTCTTACACAAGATTATATTTTTACGGATTTAGCAGGAAATGAAGTAAAAGAATACGATATAGATTATAAATATGGGAATCATTACTCTGTTGAATACGTTGAAAGGGGAGAAGGAAGTATCAGTTCCATACTTTATGTGACACTTGCGGGCGAGACCGAAAAAAAAGTGTTAGCCGAGAATATAGGTCAGGTTACTTATGCAGAAGATAAGATCGTTTATACAAAAGTTGTGCCGGAGGATGAACGTCGGGTTGCGATCATTGACGAACTCGGAAAAGAATTCAAAGACCCGTATAACGGAGACGTATATATAATGAATCCGGATGGATCCGATAACCGTTTGCTATTCCACTGCGATGAATTGATATGGGAAATGGGGGATGCACAAAACGGGTTAATAAGCAGGAACTATATTGGTATATTTGTGAATCATCTGGTGGAAGGAAAAGGTAATGTTGCTGTGCTTATGATCGTAAATATTAAAACCGGAGAATTCATAGTTACGGAGAATTTGCAGGAGAGATATGCAAGACTTTGGTCGGAATCTTAAATTCGAGCTTTTAAAGCTCTTGCGGAACAGGATGATAATCATCGTTTCCGTTGTTCTGCTTACTGCCAATATGGTGGCGGCGTACAGGCTGTGCGATGTGGAAAACGACGCGAAGACGGAGTATTACGCGCAGGGCGTCGCCGCCGTAATAAAAGACGCGGAGAGCAGATACGGTGCGGAAGAAGGCAAGAACGGGTTTACGGCGCGATATTACAAAATGATAGCGGACAAATACTCCAAGCTGCGGACAGACAAAGAGCCGGAGGCGGTTACGGGGTACGGTCAGTATCTGTCGTATATCTACGTCGATCTGTTCCTTTTGTCCTGCTGCGCATTCTGCGCCGCATTCACGTTCCGGCGCGAAAAGGAAACGGGCGAGATGCAGACGCTGTACGCGTATAAACACGGGCGGCGCGGATACGCGGCGGTAAAGCTGACCGCGTGCGCGATAACGACGACCGTGCTTGTTTTGCTGTTCTGTTTGTCTTCATTCACCGGCGTTTTCGTTCGCGGCGGGTTCGTCGATTTTACGGGCGGCGGAGCGAGACTTCAGGATCTGAAGGCGTTTATCTACGCGCCGAACGAGATAAGCGTATTATCAGCAGTGCTCGTATCCGTGCTGTATAAGATACCGGTATGTATCGCGCTCGCATTCTTTGCGGGCGGCGTATCGTACCTTTTCAACAGCGGAGCACTGGCAGCTGCCGTCTCGGCGGTGTTTATGTACGGCTCGTATATGTTGAATAACAGATCGTATATAAACAAAAACGCGTTTTTGCGCAACTGCAATCTGTTTGCCTCGATAAGACCGTCAAATATATTCGGCGAGCTGCGGTGTATAAACGTGTTCGGCTTTGCGATACCAGCTTACGTCGTAAATATCGTTCTGCCGCTTTTGCTTATTGTGTTTTTCGGCGCCGTGTTCTTTGAGCTTCATCTTAACCGCGCGTCCGTTACGATAAAACTGCCGAAACTGAAATTCAAGCGCAAACGGAAAATCAAGCAGGCAAAGCCGCACGGGCTTTTCGCGTATGAATTCAGAAAGATATTCAAAAGCAAGCTTTGCGTCGCCGTTATCGCCTTAACGCTTATCGCCGGCGCGATTGTGTCGGTAATATCCGTCAGAGCGTTTCCGTATCCGGAACAGGTATATAAAAAATACTGTGAGCGCTGGCAGGGCAGATACTGTTATGAAATAGAGGACGAATACAACGCGGAGCAAAAGAAGATAAACGACGGCTTTGAAGCTTATTCCGCAATGCGTTACGGCAGACCGGTCGAAGGTATCGACAATCCGGTTCAGGCGGCAGACTATTACATAGCGAATTACGAGGGCTTCAGACTTTTTCGCGAAAAATATGAAAGGCTCATTGAACTGCACGAGCAAGACAAAGACACGCCAATACTGTTTGAAGGCGGGTATAGACGGTTCTTTGAGTCCGGCGCGGATATATTTCTGATCTTGTCCGCCGTGTTCCTCTGCACGTATCTTGCAACGTACGACCGCGTGAACAACACGGAAAGCGTTATGACCACAACGAAAAAAGGACGCGGAAAACTGCCGTGGATAAAATTCGCCGCGCTTATGACCGTCTCCGGCGCGCTGTACGCCGCGTTTACTCTCATAACGTTTCTGCCGATACTTTTCAAATTCGGAATGGCGCTGCCTTACGCTGACACGTACGCCGTGCCGGGATTTGAAGCGTGCGGCGGAATGTCGCTCGGCCGGTACGTCGCGCTCATGTTCATTTTGAGATTTATCGGAGTCGTGCTGCTTTGCCTGTTCTGCTGCGGTATATCGTCACTTATCAAAAATCATATAACCGCAATGGCGGCGACGGCGTGGATTTACGTTATACCTATATTCTTACTGAAAAACGCGGAGAACAAGGCGGCGCGCTGCGTCGAGCCGTCGCTTCTGCTTGACGGAAGCGGGTTCATGCAGCTGTTCTCATCCCCCGGCGCGGTCGCCGTATCGATCCTGATCTGCGTCGTTATTCCGTGCATCTTATTCATACCGTTTATAAGGAAGGTGATAAAATGGAACTTTCGATAAATAACGTGAGCAAAAGCTATAAGCAAAACAAGGCGTTATCAGGTTTTACACTGTCGTTTTCGCCGGGCGTTTACGCGCTGCTCGGTCCTAACGGATCAGGAAAATCGACTCTGATGAACATAATTACCGGGAATCTGAAAAAGGACTCCGGCGTCATAACGTACAACGGTAAAGACATATCGAAAATGGGTATGGAATATCTGTCCTTACTCGGATATATGCCGCAGTACCCGGGAATTTACCTGCAGTTCACGGCGGAGGAGTATCTGTACTATATCGCCGCGTTAAAAGGAGTGAAAGATCCGGTGGAGCAGATAACGGAGGTTTTGCGAGAGGTCGAGCTTGACGACGTGCGAAGTATGAAAACGTCCACTTTCTCCGGCGGTATGAAACAGAGGCTCGCGTTAGCGCAAGCCGTGATCGGAGACCCGAAAATACTGCTCCTTGACGAGCCTACGGCGGGGCTCGACCCGAAACAAAGAATAGCGATAAGAAACTATATATCAAGGATATCGTTTAATAAGATCGTCATAATCGCCACGCACGTCGTGTCGGATATAGAATATATCGCAAAGACGGCGATATTTTTGAAAAAAGGCGTCATTACCGACTGCGGCGCGCCGTCGGAGCTTGCGAAAAAAGCCGCGGGGGACGTATGGAGCATACGCTGCGGCGCGGACGAAGTCACGGCATATCAGAACAGATACAAGGTCATAAACATTCAAAGCGACGGCGCGGACGTGAATCTCCGCGTGCTGTCTTATACAAAGCCTACCGATAACGCAAAGCCCGAAGCACCGACGCTTGAGGACGAGTATATCCGCGTGTTTGCAAACTGAAGTAAAAAAATAGAAAATTTTTCAAAAAAGCCTGCACTTGTTGTCAGCATTATCGTCTTAATGAATGAAGGCGCCTGAAACAGAAGTGAAGGAGGTGAGATTTTTATGATTCAACGTACTGCAATTGATGGACCGGTACGATCATATGCATTAGATGAGAGAAGGAGGATATCACGGAAATGGGAAAAGTGAAATGCAGTCCGGAAATGAAAGAACAGACGGTAAAATACGTGCCGGAGGGAAACAAGTCGGTAATGCATACGGTTGCTGCGTTACCCTCTTACAAAAAAAGCAACCAATCCGGGAGAACGATATGAAAAGAATAACGGCTTTACTTCTGGCGGCGCTTTTTGCCGCGTTTTCGGCGACGACCGCCGCGGCGGACGGCGGCGACAGACTCGTCGTCGTGTTCGAGGAGGATTTCGAGGAATACGAGAACGACGTGAACGTCAATTCGACGAAGATGCCCGAGCTGTTCGTGTGCGATTACAACTCGATAGGCGACGGCGTTATCTGCGTAAAAGAAGATAAAAACGGAAATCTGAGCCTTTATTCGCATGTGTTCACGCAGATCTATATCGGTACGCCCATCGTCGGGGAGTACGAATTCTCGATGACGGTACACGAGGCTCAGGGCAAGGTGCAGAGCGGCCTTCTCGTGAGAGCGCCGAAGACCGGCGCGGCTTATTACGAGGGCGACGGAGACAAGGATACGTCTACGGCGCTGTCCGGACTTTTCATAAACCCGCACGCGAACAGTATCGGTATAAACGTAAAAACGTACGACGAAAGCTCTGAGAAGACGAATTTCGTGAAGAACAACATAACCGATTTCGAGCTGCCCGCGGGCGTCACGTATCCGTACGATCTCAGTGTCAGGGACGACTGTGAGACGGTGAGCGTTTACTGCGGCGGCGAGCTCATCTGCCGGATAAAGCTCTCGGATCCCGGGAAGCACTACCCGGATCATCAGTCCTCCGCCGAGGAATGCTTCGGCACTGCGGTGCTTTACGACGCGAAGGGCGGCGAGCTCGGCGCGTATAAGGATCCGCTGATGCAGAGCGACGCGTCGGTCATCGCGTGGTCGACAAGGGTCGCGAACATGACCGTGGACAACATTGTGCTGAAAACGACGGCCGCGTATAAAACGATCCTCACGATAGATAAGATCCCGTCGAAGATCACGGAAAAGAACGTTGAGGAAGTCTGCGGACTGATAAAAGAGGCGAGAGAACTGTACGATTCTCTGTCGGATGAGGACAGGGCGCTGGTCGAAAACGCCGACAAGCTTATTGATGCGGAAAACGCCGCCGCGCCGCTTGTTCCCGAGACGACGGTTACGGACGCAGTTACCGAAACGGACGAGCCGTATACCGAAGCGCAAACCGCCCCAACGGATGACGGCGCGACGGCGCCCGACCCGACCGGCACCGCCGGAGAAGCGGAGGAGACCGTGTACAAAACCGTCGACGATTCGCTCGCGGTTTATATAATCATCGCCGCCATCCTCGCAATGATCGGCGCCGCGGCGGGCATAGTCGCCGTTAAGATCAGAAAGTGAGCGGACGATGAGAAGAATCGGAGCATTGAGAGCGGCAGCGGCAGTCCTGCTCGCCGCGATGACAGTATCGCTCGTGCCGGTCGCGGCTTCCGCCGAAGGCGAAAAAACGCTGCCGTATACGCAGATAAATGACGGCATAAGGGATCGCGAGGGCGTGGCTGTGTCGTCCGTCACATATAAGTACGATTTCTCAAAAACGGATATACAGAATTATTCGACAGACGCGGCGCTTTCCACCGCGAGCCTGAGGACCGGTATGACGTTTGACGGACAGACCCTGTCGTGCGTCCCGGGCAAGACGTTTTCGTTCGGTTCGTCCGGCTTTCTCGGTGACGATTACGGACTTTACGGCGGCGATATGTCGTTCAGGATGAGCCTGAAGGGCGGCGCGCTGTCGGCGGGCGTGAGACTGTCGAAAAAAGCCGCGGACAACAAGCACCGCGGCGTCTGGTTCACGTTCGATACGTCGGGGATCACCGTGACGGAGCCGGAGTCGAAGCTTTCGGTGAGCGTCGCCGCGGCTGTATCCGACGCCGTGATCACCGTATCCGACAAAGCGGACAGGATAGAGCTTTATACGGACGGCGCGCCCGTGTGCACGGTGTTTTACGGGGGCGCCGCCGGCGCACTGCGCGTCGCGGACGCGTCCGGCGCAACGCTCATGGAAAAAAACGCGACAGACGTCCGGGCGGCGGGATTTTGTACGCTTTACGCGGACGGGCTTGACGGATACGTCGACGATTTTTGTTTTGAACACAAGGAAGTCACGACAGAGCCGCCGCCCGTTCAGGGGTATCCGATAGACTACACCACCTGGATCGCCACCGACGATCTCGGAAGGACGACGCCGACCGGCGTGGAGCTTCGCCCTGGCAAGCAGACAGGAATGTTCTATTTTCTCAGCCGCGGCGGAGAGGATACCGAATTCCTTCAGGACAATACGCGTATCTATACCGAATACGGGCTCGACGGGCTGAAGGAGCATCTTTCGGATCCGAAGCGGGGCGGAGGATATTTCTGGGCGGAGCCTTATTTCGGATATTACAGAAGCGCCGACGCCTGGGTCATCCGGAAGCACGCGTATCAGCTCAACGCGGCGGGGATAGATTTCATATTCCTCGATTTCACGAACGGAGCTTATTATCCCGACGCGCTGAAGCTGCTGCTCGACACGTGGCTGCAGATCCGCCGCGAGGGCGGCGAGACGCCGTATATATGCGTGTTCTGCGCCGGCAAGTACGATGCCGTCATGGGAGCTCTGCGCGGATCCGTGTATTCGGACGAGGGCTTTGAAAAATACGGAGAGCTGTTTTATAACTATAAGGGGAAGCCACTGCTTATGGCAGGCGTCGGAGACGACGACAGCGAGCTCGGCAGATGGTGCCGCGAAAAGTTCACCGTCCGCGACTGCTGGGCGTGGCGCGATGAGGACGGCGGCTGGAACTGGCTTCAGGAGTACAGGAAGAGCGGCTCGAAATATTTGATGATCAACGGCGGAAAAGGACGGGACGAAAACGGTGTTTTTGAAGAGCTCGCGCTCTGCGTCGGTCATCATCCCACAACGTCGAAGGGCCGTTCGTACGCGAACGCGAAATTCCCGAAGGTCGGAGACGATCTTGGGTTTTCGCTCGATTCGGGCGCGGGGACGGGTCTTGCATCTCAGTTCGACGCGATCATGTATTTCGATCCGGATCTGATACTCATCACAGGCTGGAACGAATGGACAGCGGGTCTTTCACACGAACCGGAGGGAGATACGTTCGCCGGCTCGCCCTCGCTCGGCTTCAAATTCGTGGATCAGTTCAATACGGAGTATTCTCGCGATGCGGAGCCGATGCGTATGCGTACGGGCGACGGCGTCGGCTTCGGCGACAACTACTATTATCAGATAGCCGGATACATGCGTACGTATAAAGGCACCGGCGCCGTATCAAAGGCGACCGGTCAGGCTGCGATCGATCTCACTGACAAGACCGCGTGGGAGAGCGTGGGACCTTTATACGGAGACAACGTCGGAGATACGGCGTGGCGAAGCGAAGAGGGCTATTTCACGGATCACAACTACGTCAACAACACCGGAAGAAACGACATCACGGGCGCAAAAGTCAGTCAGGACGCGGACTGTCTGTATTTTACGGTATCGACCGCAAGGAATATCGTTACGGACGGCGGGAGGAACTGGATGAACCTGTTCATAGACATCGACAACGACCCGTCGACAGGCTGGGAGGGATTTGATCTGCTCCTTAACCGCGCGCGTGACGGTCACTACGTTTCAGTTGAGTCGCTTGGAAACGGCTGGGACGGCGAGCAGATCGGAAAAGCGCTTTATACGCTCGACGGCAGGGATATGGTGATACGGCTGTCGAAAAAGGTCGCCGGTATCGAGGGTACGGCAAACGCACTCAGATTCAAATGGGCTGACAATTCCACGCTTTCGGGCAATATCATGGAGTTCGACGACCTCGGAGACGCGGCGCCTGACGGGAGATTCGCGTATCTTTACGTTTTCGAAGGAGAGGCTGACGGACAGCTTGCCGGATACATCCTGCTCGATGCAAACGGGAACCGCATGCCGGAGGAGGACGAGATGACGCCGCTCAGAACGACGGCCCAGGACAACGCCGGGAACGCGGGCAGGACTGCGGTGAAGCACGTCGTGCTGCGTTACTCCGCCGCGCTCAAAGCGTCGATCATCGCGGCGGGCGCCGTCGCCGGATGCTGCCTGTTCGCCGTAATAGCTCTGCCTACGCTGATAAAACGGAAAAAGCAGAACGGTTAGCAAAAAAACGGTCGCGCCCGTTGACTTTCCCGGCGCACCGTGGTATAATGACAACAAAAAACGGAGGACCTGACAATGAGTGCTGAGAATCAGAGCAAGCTGCGCGTATCATACAGGAAATTCTACGGGGTAAGGAAGCTTATCTGTACCGAGTTTTCGCAGAGATTTCATTACGATATGATGATGAGCTCGCTTGCGGAAATACTGAAATTCGGAGACACACAGCCGGCGATAGTCTATTCGGCAAAGCCGCTCGTCGTCTCGGCGTATTCCGACGAGCTTGACGCTGTGCTGTTTCTGGAATTCCCGGACGAGCTGACGGATAAATATGAGCTGTCACGCGGCGACCGCCTGACGACCGCGTGCACGTATACGCCCTTCGGCTACGGAGATCCCGCGACGGATATCGATCCCGGCGAAAAGCGGAGCGGACAGTTCATCGATTTCACACCGGTCGTCCAGCTTTTCTACGGAGCGAACGACAAAAAGATCAAAGCGAAGACGGAGCTGTTCACAGAGGAAACATGGCAGCGCGTCGCAAAACTCACGGAAGCGCGCGCCCCGTCCGCACCGAAAAGAGACGGCTTCTGCTATATGAAAAGCAAATAAATCAATAGCGCCCCTCAAGGGGGCACTTTTTTTATCTCGCATACTTTATTAACATATTGCGCTTGAAAAACATCTTTTAATATGATATCCTAAGTAAAAATATATGCATTTGAATTCTGCTGCCGTAAACGGATCTCCCGGACGCCGCCTGACAAAGCGGCACGGTCTGAGTTGTAAATGCTTGTATCGGAGAATTGAATGGAAAAAAGCACGGAAAAGCGCACTATAAGCTTCAGCCCTCCGGATATTTCGGACGCCGAGATCGCTGAAGTATGCGATACGTTGAAGTCCGGGTGGATAACCACCGGGCCTCGGACAAAACTTTTGGAAAGACGTCTTGCCGCTTATATCGAAACGGGCAGGACTGATATAAATACCGAAGAGAATAAAGAGTATTACAGCAACCGCGTGGTCTGCCTCAACTCGGCAACTGCCGCGGAAGAACTGAATCTGAGGATCCTCGGGGTCAGAGAGGGGGACGAAGTCATCGTTCCGGCCTATACATATACCGCTTCCGCTTCCGCCGCTGTCCACTGCGGCGCGACGGTCAGATTCGTAGATATCCGGAAAGACGGAGATCCCGTCACGCACATGCCGGAAATGGACTACGATGCAATGGCGTCGGCGATCACTCCCAAAACCAAGGCGATCATAGCCGTTGACCTTGGAGGTATAGTTTGTAATTACGACCGGATCTTTGAGATCGCAGAGAGTAAAAAGTCTATGTTCACCCCCGTTGAGAGTGACGGTACCCCGCTGGGAGATCTTTCCGCCCGTGTGCAGCGCGCCGTCGGCCGTGTGGCTGTTGTAGCCGACTGCGCACACAGTCTGGGTGCGTCGCGTGATTTTCGCGGGAAGAGAAGATACTGCGGCGCGATAGCTGATTTTACGTCTTTTTCCTTCCACGCGGTCAAAAATTTCACCACCGCCGAAGGCGGAGCGTCCGCCTGGCTTCAGCTCAAGGGGATAGATGATGCGGAGATCTATAAGATGTATCAGCTTCTGTCGCTGCACGGACAGAATAAAGATGCTTTGACAAAAACAAAGATCGGCTCCTGGGAATATGACGTTATCGGCCCCTGGTATAAATGCAACATGACGGATATCATGGCAGCCATAGGTCTGCGTCAGCTGGATCGGTACCGCGGCTTGCTTGAGCGCCGGGCTGAAATAATGAAAAAGTATGACGCCGTGTGTGCCGGGCTTGGCATCGGTCATATGCTGCATCATACGGAGTACATGGACAGCTCAAATCATCTGTACCTTATCCGCGTGCCCGGCATCAGCGAATCAGAACGCAATGATATCATCATGAAAATGGCAGAACACGGTGTGGCGACGAATGTTCACTATAAACCTCTGCCGATGATGACGGCTTACGGAAAGGACTGCAGTGCGTATCCTAACTCTTATGATTACTATCATAACCTGATCTCGCTGCCGTTCCATACATTACTGAGCGATGAAGACGTGGAGTACGTGTGCAGGATACTTAAAGAGACTGTGAGCGAGGTCAGGAAATAATGTACAGGAAATTTGTTAAAAGGTCGATCGATATCGTCTTTGGGCTGATCGGGCTGCCGTTCTTTTGCTTGTTTTTCATTGTCCTTGCTCCGATCATTTACCTGACCGACAGGGGCCCCGTCTTTTACAGCGCTCAGAGACTCGGCAAAAACGGCAAGACGTTCAAGATGTACAAATTCCGCTCCATGAAGGTCAACGCGCCCGATATCAGAAATGCGGACGGATCCACGTATAACGGACCGAACGATCCCCGAGTCACGAAGATCGGCAGGATAATGAGAAAAACCAGCCTAGCGCGAGTAATAATAGGGACAACACTTAAACCACAGTATTTACAAGGATTTTTGAGAACTGCTATTTGAGCTTAAATGTTTTTAAGCCTGAATAAGAGTCCTCAAAAAGAATACCGACTGTGAACCGGTATCGCTTTTAGAGAAGGATTCTAACTTCCAATGAATAACTTTCGGCAGAATAAAGTGCTGGCTGAGGCCATAAAAGGTTTAAGCCAACATTTTATAAAAAAACATTCTGGATGATATGGCGCTATTCTGCCCACCATACTATATTATACCAAATAACACGAAGATGGTCAATATAAAATTATAATATTCTTTGTGAAATTTTTTAAGAGTCTTAATCAAAAGAAAAAACACTTCAGGCAAGAGAATGGAGGATATAAATTGGCGTACAGAATTGATCAATCAGTCAGCAACATTTGTTCTCCGATAGAAGTGCTGTTGGAAGGACGACACCTTCAATTCGAAAACGGAACAGAAATGGCGAACACAGAGTTCGATAAGTATTATTTGATTTCAAAGATAACAGCTAAGGCGGATCACATTGTTATCGAATTGGAAGAGAACAAGAGAGTTAACGACATATCTTGGATCGGCGAAGAAGCCGTCAGCTTATTCTGAAAACAACAGATAGGAGATTTGCAATGAACAATAACTTACTGATCCTTGGTGCCGGAATGTTCGGCACTGTAGTCAAAGAGATTGCAGAAGAAATGGGAGCGTTCGGGAAGATCGATTTCCTTGATGACACGTTTGGCAGCGGGGAATTTGAAGGCAATTTTCACGAGCAGTCTATCGGTAAACTTGAGGACTATGAAAAGTTTATAATGGACTACAAATATGCAATCGTTGCAATAGGCGATCCGGATGTGCGTATGGAGTGGACTAAGAAACTCATGTACGTCAACTACAACGTTCCAGGAATCGTATCAAAGCGCGCATATCTCAGCAATACGGCTCAGTTAGGAAGAGGAGTCGTCGTCGCTCCGTTGGCAGCAGTTAATCCTCGTGCTCACGTTGGGGAAGGAACCTTTGTGATGGCAAATTCGGTAATCGATCACCACTCTTTTGTCGCAGATTATTGCAATATTCAATGCGGCACGGTTGTAATGCCCAGCGCAGCGGTTCCGTCATTCACAAAGACAGAGCCAAACGAAGTTGTGCGAAAATATGGATATAGTTTTACACTCGGAACTCATAATGGCGAGACAGTATTTGTGGGAGAACGCATTGAAATCACTACTGATGGGAATGTTGAGGGCTAATTAATGTACAGGCATTTTATCAAACGACTGCTTGATCTTGTGCTATCCATCTTAGGAATTATCGTCCTTGCAATTCCTATGCTGATCATTGCGATCATCATCAAGATCGACTCTCCCGGTCCGGTGTTTTTCAAACAGCGCAGAATCGGCATACATAAAAAAGAGTTCATGATTATCAAATTTCGATCAATGCCTGTTAATGTGCCGCACGACACGCCGACACATCAGTTTAAGGCGGAGGATATGCTTACCAAATGGCAGAGGCTGGAACGTAGGGCAAGCCTGGACGAGCTACCCCAACTGTTTAATATCGCTGCCGGACAGATGAGCGTGATTGGGCCTCGCCCTGCTTTGTGGAACCAATATGACCTCGTTGCTGAGCGCGATAAATACGGTGCAAACGATATCAAACCCGGTCTCACTGGCTGGGCTCAAATAAATGGGCGCGATGAACTTGAGATTCCCATTAAGGCCAAATTAGACGGGGAGTATGTTGAGAAACAGAGTTTTCTCTTTGACTGCAAGTGTTTCTTTGGAACAATAAAGAGTGTTTTGAAACATGATGGCGTTGTTGAAGGCGGAACAGGGAATAAAGAGCAAATAGCGTCCTCTCACAACTATCAACAAAAATGAGGAATTGAAAATGGGAAAAATCCTTGCGCTGACAGGTGTGACAGGCAAAAAGTCCGGTGGCGTATTGGCTGAGAATATAGCAAAACATATAAGTGATGTGAAAGAACTCTTTCCAGATGGAATAAGAGCAATTGCAAGGGAGACATCTAATACATCCTATTTAAAAAAAAATATTCCGGGAATTGAAATATGCAGAGGAGAGCTTACTGACGTAAGTTTTCTGAAAGACGCCTTTAGGAATGCCGATACGGTTTTACACCTTGCGGGAATACATTGGTCGCACGAAGTCGTTGAGGCGGCTGCCTTTTGCAAGGTTCGGAGGCTCATTCTGATTCATACCACAGGAATTTACTCAAAGTACAAGGAAGCTGGCGAAGAGTATCGTCAGATTGATGCCTTTGTTTATGACACTTGCAAAAAGAACGGAATTGTCCTGACCATCTGCCGTCCAACAATGATTTATGGAAACATCTACGACAACAATGTTATTCAGTTTGTAAAGATGGTTGATAAATTCCCTATCATGCCTGTGGTCAACGGCGCTAAATATGAGCTTCAGCCGGTTCACTACAGGGATTTAGGTGATGCATATTTTGCAGTGCTTATGAACGAGAATGCGACCGCCAACAGAGATTTTAACCTTTCTGGCGGAGAACCTATCCTGCTTCGGGACATGCTTACCGAAATTGGAAAGAATCTTGGCAAGAAGGTTAAGTTCATTAGTTGCCCATTCCCCATAGCTTATGGCGGCGCATGGCTGATTTATCTCCTGAGTTTGAAAAAGGTTGACTATAGAGAAAAAGTGCAGCGTCTCTGCGAACCGAGAGTATTCACACATGAAGAGGCAGCTGAAGCATTTGGTTACAATCCAATGACATTCAAAGAAGGTATCGTGGAAGAAGTTAAACAATATATGTCCACGAAGGGGAATAATAAATGAAGATAGGTTTCGTTTATGAAAATGGGTTCGCAAGTAATAATGGGTCTAACCATTTGCTATGTGCGACTATAGAGAAGATGCTGGAACGTGGGCATTCGGTCGATTTGATTGAGGCTGTCTCCGTTCGGGATAATGCGGATTATCCCCCGCAACTAGAAAAGCCGAATTTCAAGTGCCATACCGTAGAACTAAAACCTACCCAGAAAACAAATTTCATAGGTAGATATCTGTACGGACTTAGTTTTGTTAGAGGAGCTACGAAGCTTGCAAAGGACTTGGACGTTGACTTATTTTTCGTTCAATCTGTACCGACCGTATCCTTTACAATCCGTAGACTTAAAAGACTTGGAAAGCCCATCGTTTACAACATCCACGATGTATTCCCCGGTTCTGCTTTTGAGCTTGGAATTGTGAAGAACAAATTCCTGGACAAGATTCTAAAGCGCATACAGCGAATTGGTTTTAAGCTGGCAGATCGTGTTGTGGTTGTTTCCGATGACATGAGGGATGTCTTAATTAGGGAGAAAACAGACCCGAACAAGATCTTCATTGTGAACACATGGTATGACTCGGATAGTATCCGGTATATAGCTCCAGAGGATAATACTTTCGTCAAGGAATTTGATATTGATACTTCAAAGCTGATCATTCAATACGCGGGGAATGTCGGACAAGTATTTGGGCTTGATGAGTTTGTAGAGCTTGTTAATGCCCTGAAAGACAACAAGCATGTTGAATTCCACATTGTCGGTCAGGGAGTCAAGATAGAAGAACTGAAGAGAAGAACACAAGGCTCAAACATCAAATTCTATGGCTGGCAGCCACAGGAGCGCATGAGCGAAGTGTACAGCTACTGCGATATGGAGATTATTCCTCTGCATCACGGTGTTATTGGCAACAACGTACCGAGCAAGATGGCGCTTGCCATGGCAGTTGGCAAGCCTGTGATGAATATTGTTGAGAAGTCAGGATATTATCAGCTTTTCAAGGATAATCATATCGGATATTCATTCTCTCAAGATGAAATCCTGGATGCAGTTCCTATTATCAATGAGATCTCAAAAGATAAGAGTTGCTTGAAGGATTATCAGAAAGATGTGATTGAGTTCACGAACAGAGTTTACTCAAAGGAAAAAAACAACAGCAGGCTGCTCGACATGCTTGAACAACTCCAGAAGGGATGGAATTATAAAAGATGAGCGTTTTTAAAGATAAAGTGTTGATGATCACTGGTGGTACAGGCTCTTTCGGAAATACTGTGTTAAACCATTTTTTGAGTTCGGATATTGCAGAAATCCGTATCTTTTCAAGAGACGAAAAGAAGCAGGACGATATGCGCCATGAGCTTCAGGCCAATTATCCTGAAGCATATGACAAGGTAAAATTCTATATCGGCAATGTTCGGGATCGTGATTCGCTCAATATCGCTATGCAAGGCGTGGATTATGTATTCCATGCAGCGGCTCTTAAAGAAGTCCCTTCTTGCGAATTCTTCCCGATGGAGGCTGTTAGAACTAACGTGGTTGGTACAGATAATGTTGTCCAGACAGCAGTAGACAATCATGTTAAGTCTGTAGTCCTTCTTTCCACAGATAAGGCAGCTTATCCAATCAACGCTATGGGTATTAGTAAGGCTATGGCTGAGAGAGTGGTTTACTCGAAGGCTAAATATGCAGCAGATCATGGAACTACCCTGACCTGTACGAGATATGGGAATGTTATGTGTAGTAGAGGCTCCGTTATACCTCTTTTCATTCAGCAGATAAAGAGTGGAAGACCAATTACTATCACTGATCCCAATATGACCCGCTTCCTTATGAACCTTGATGAAGCAGTAGCCTTGGTTATGTTCGCTTTCCAGCATGCAAACCCTGGCGATTTGTTTGTGCAGAAAGCGGATGCAAGCACGATAGGCGTTCTGGCTGAAGCTGTTCAGAAGGTTTTTGGAAAAACCGAGACCCGTATTATTGGTCCGCGCCATGGCGAAAAGCTTTATGAGACTCTTGTTACCAGAGAAGAAATGCTCAGGTCTGAGGATATGGGACAGTACTATCGGATAAGTGCTGACAGCCGCGATTTAAATTATGACAAGTTCCTCGTTAATGGGAATGTTAAATCGCAAGCCGATTTTGAATACACCAGTAGCAACACCAATCAACTGGATGTGGATGGAACGGTTCAAAAAATTATGACAACTCGATATGTTCAGGATGAGTTGAGAAAGGAAGAGAAATGAAGTTTTTAATTCTCGGTTGCAACGGTATGGCCGGACATATGATTAGCCTTTACTTAAAAGAGCAAGGTCATAACGTGATAGGCTTTGATAGACAACTATCAAACCTTGTTGATTCTGTAGCCGGTGATGCGCAGGATGCCGAATTTATGAAAGAACTTATCGGGGTTGATAAGTTTGATTCAGTAATCAACTGTATTGGACTTCTAAACCAGACATGCGAGGAACATAAATCAACTGCTGTTTATCTTAATTCTTTTTTTCCGCATCAGTTAGCACTACTTACAGAAGGCACGCATACTCAGATAATTCATATGAGTACTGACTGTGTGTTTAGCGGGAAAAAAGGCCAATACACTGAAGATGATTTTAAAGATGGCTCAACATTCTATGATCGTACAAAGGCTTTGGGGGAAATAATCAATGAAAAGGATCTCACTTTGCGACAGTCAATAGTGGGACCTGATATAAATCCCAAAGGAATTGGACTTCTTAATTGGTTCTTGCAGCAACACGGCGAAGTAAATGGTTTTACTGGAGCAATGTGGACTGGGCAGACAACTCTCCAACTTGCCAAAACAATGGAAGCAGCTGCAAAAGAAAGGGCACATGGTCTGTTTAATATGGTGCCGGATTCCAGTATTTCCAAGTGTGATTTGTTAGGATTATTCAATCGGTACATTAGAAGGGAAAAAGTGTCAATTATTCCAGTTGATAGAATGGCTGCAGATAAGTCATTAAAACGAACTAGATGGGATTTTAGTTACAAAATACCCAATTATGAAAAAATGGTTGCAGAATTATCAGATTGGATTATGGAACACAAGAGTCTATATCCACATTATAAACTGTAGTTTCAATTCTGATTTATAGGAGTTTGAATATGAAAGCGTGTATTTTGACGATTGTAGACCGTTCGAGGTTGTCAATGACATCTGCTTATACTGATTACTTCAGAAAACACGGAATTGACTATGATATTATTTTTTATGATAAGTTTCACGAATATGAGCCTCCATACGATTCACATCTTATCCCTATTCGGATAGAATGTGGTTCTGAGGGAAGTAGCTTAAAAAAATCATTCTTGTTCTATAAGCAACGAAAAAAGATACGCTCTATTCTCGATAATGGCAAATATGATCTTATCGTTGTTTGGAATGAGGTTACAACCTTTATTTATGGAGGTATGCTAAGGCGTTTCTTTTCTGGGAAATATACAATTAACATTCGTGATTATTTTTACCTTGATAAACCTTTTGTACGTTCAGAGTTAAAAAAAACTATTAAAAAATGTGCGTTTGCTACAGTTTCTTCGAAAAGATTTATTGATTATCTTCCGAAACATGAGTATATTTTCCTTCATAGCATGAATGATTCTATTCTTTCACAGCTTGAAAAACCAAAGTCAAAGGCAATTAATCGCCCTATCAGAATAGAGTATATTGGCCAAATCGGTTGGTTAGAGAATACATTTCAGTTTCTTGATATATTGGGCAATGATTCACGATTTGAATTGCTATTCTATGGAATAGGTTCAGAAAAGGTTGAAGAATATGCTAAAGAAAGAAATTACAACAATATACGAGTCCGCGGTAAGTTTCCACAAGAGAAAACGGCAGAATATTTAAAAGAGGCTGATATTCTATACAATTTGTATGGTTATGGAAATATTCATCTCGACTCAGCTCTTTCTATTAAGCTTTATTATGCCATTTTCCTTGGAATACCCATATTGACCTATGCAGGAACCTGCACTGACGATATCGCCTGTCAATGTGGAATAGGATATACTATTCATGGGAGCGAAGGAATAAAACACGACTTGGAAAAACTATATGAATGGTATCAACAATACAATCTTGAGAGGGCACAAAGTATTTGCGCCAATTTTATCGATAATGAAATTGAAAAAAGCAAAGCTTTATTTCAGAAGCGGCTTACTGATTATATGGAGGGTTTGAAGAATGATTAACGTTATTGGGCTGGGTTACATAGGTTTGCCTACTGCTCTTATGATGGCATCCCATGGAGTGGAGGTCATAGGAACAGACTACAATAGGGAACTAGTAGCTACATTAAACGCTGGCAAAACCACATTCAAAGAAAAAGGTCTGGACGAGTTGTTTACAGAAGCTGTTAAAGCTGGCATCAAGTTCACGGACGAATATCAGGTGACGGACACCTACATTGTTTCCGTACCCACGCCATATGACAAGTTCAGCAAAAAGGTTGACGCTTGCTACGTCGTCGCTGCTGTCAAAGATGTGATGAAAGTATGCCCGAAAGGTGCGACTGTTGTTATTGAATCGACCGTTTCTCCCGGTACGATTGAGAAATTCGTGCGCCCTGTGATTGAAGCTAACGGCTTCAAGATCGGTGAGGACATCAATCTTGTTCACGCACCGGAGCGCATCATTCCAGGCAATATGGTGTACGAACTTCTGCACAACAATCGCACGATTGGCGCCGATGACAAGGAAATCGGAGAGAAAGTGAAGAATCTCTATGCTTCCTTCTGTCAGGGAGAGATCATTGTTACCGACATCAAGACCGCAGAGATGACGAAGGTTGTTGAGAACACTTTCCGCGCTGTGAATATCGCGTTTGCTAACGAACTTGCTAAGATTTGCCGGCACGATAATATGGATGTGTATGAGATCATCAAGATCTGCAATATGCACCCACGTGTAAATATCCTTCAGCCAGGTCCCGGAGTGGGCGGGCACTGTATTTCTGTTGATCCTTGGTTCCTTGTCGGTGATTATCCGTCGCTTGCAAAGGTTATTGACGAGTCGATGAAAACCAATGACGGCATGCCCGATTTCGTGCTCAACCGTATCTACGAGATTATGAAAGAAAAGGGCATGACTGATATTACGCGTGTCGGACTGTACGGACTTACTTATAAAGAAAATGTCGATGATATGCGAGAGTCTCCTACGCTGCAGTTGTTGGAGAGCCAGGAGCGTCATCTTGCAAATGGGTTAAAGGTCTACGATCCGTTTATTGAAAAAGAAGTCGTGTCGAATCAATATCACGATTTGGACAAGTTCCTTAACGATGTCGATTTCGTCGTGATTATGGTCAAGCACAACGAAATCAAAGAAAACATGGGAAAACTTGTAGGAAAGGTGATTCTTGACTGCCATAATATCTGCAAGATACCAGGAGTTTATCACATTTGACGCTATCGGTTGGAAGCTTGAATGTACTGCCCCCAAAATAGGAGAAACGATAATATGAGAGTAATGCTTCATGGCGCAATCAATATGAGCAACTACGGAGATTATCTATTTGCTGAACTGTTCGGAAACGCCATAAAAAAGTTCGGAGCCGAAGTGGAATATTATGCGCATCCAAAGTACGGAGTTAGTGATTATTTTGCAAAATATCTTGATTATATTCCAGACAGAACGCATTATAAGAAGGTTATGGAAAAATGCGATGCGCTTGTTATGATTTCTGGCGGATATTTTATTGAACCGCTTAGGAAAAGGCCGTTCGCAGAGTTTCGTCGTATCCAGAGATATCTTGCTCCTGCCTATTATTTTTTGAACGCAGGAAAGCCTATCTATATTCTCGGGGTCGGCGCAGGGCCCTTTACCAAAGCAGCTTTCAGCAGAAAATCCAAGAAGATTTTGGAATATGCAAAGGTGTTGACCGTTCGTAACGAGGAATCAAAGCATTTCTGCAGGGAGTACGGTATTAAAAGGGATATCGAAGTTACTGCTGATACTGCGCTATTATTGAAGGAATACATGGAGTCTGAAAAGAGCAATGTCAAGCCCTTTGTAATTCCCCTGGGAAGAAAGATGCTTCTCTTCCACATAGATCCGCAGAACGACGTTAAAGAAAAGATGAGAGAGATCATCATCCCAGCAGTCAAGAGGTTTCTAGATAATAATCCGGATTATCAACTCTATCTCGCTGCTGATGGTGTTTGTTCAAACGAGGTTTATGGCGAATTTGCCGACATGTTCGAGGGATATCTTCCAGAGATTCTGAAGTTTGATGACCCTTGGGTGTTTACAAGGCAACTAGAATGCGCGGATATAATTGTAACTACTAAACTGCACGCTGGCATTGTAGGCTCTCTGTTCGGCCGTTCAGTGTTGTCATTCCCGTTTGTCCCGAATAAGACGACCAGGTTTTATAAGCAAATCGGAGAATCTGGGCGATGCAAGGCCCTTTCGGAAGTCGGTTCTGCAGAGGCTTACTCTATGCTCGAAAGTTATAAGGGTAAAGGCATTACTGTTCCTGCAGAACTGATCGA
This sequence comes from uncultured Ruminococcus sp., assembly GCA_902778145.1. GTDB lineage: Bacteria > Bacillota > Clostridia > Oscillospirales > CAG-272 > UBA1248. The sequence continues at coordinate 68,782 of CACYWW010000001.1, read as the reverse complement.
TAGGGCAAGGATTAACTTTGCATACCTTCCTCACTGAATTTGTTCATAAAGAGGGGATTATTAGAATAAATGAGAAAAAAGAAAGCGTTGATTAATTCTGCATTTTCCATATTGCTCGAGATTATAACGATGATATCTGGCCTTATTTTACCTAGACTGATAATCCGTATTTATGGGTCAGAAGTAAATGGTCTGATTTCATCGATAACAAGCTTTATTGGATATATAACGCTTCTTCAGTCTGGTGTTGGTACTGTAGCAAAAGCAGCGCTATACAAGCCCTTAGCAGATAAGGATCATGACAAACTGTGTATAATAGTCAAAACAGTTGAAAGTTTTTTTCGCAGAATTGCCGTTATTTCGGTTGTATATATAGTCGTTCTTGCGGTGTTTTTTCCGACAATTATTGCAACTCAGTTTGGCGATTTTTTCTATACGGCATCACTTGTATTAATCATCGGTGTTAGCACTGCAGCCCAATATTTCTTTGGCATTACACACCAGATGCTACTAGAGGCCGATCAGCGGTCTTATGTATATTCAATTGTTCAAATTGTCACAGTAATTATTAATACAATTGTTTCTGTTTTTCTCATCCATGCTGGGTGCTCTATTCAAATCGTTAAATTGGGGAGTGCGGTGCTCTTTGTTCTTCGTCCTTTATTATTGAGTCTGTATTCTAAAAGGAAATACAATCTCAGCAAGCATTATGAGATCGATAACTCGCTGATTAAACAGCGTTGGGATGGGTTTACACAAGCAATTGCCTACTTTATTCATACGAAGACAGATGTGTTTGTTTTAACACTCTTTTCAAGATTCACTGAAAAGATTACCTTGGGCTTGGTTTCCGTGTATTCGGTTTACAGTATGGTGCTGGTAGGTCTCTCTTCGTTTGTTACAGCGATAGGAAGGGCAGTAACATCTGCGCTTGGAAATATTATTGCCCTTGGAGAAAAAAAGAATCTACAGTCTGCTTTTCAGTTGTACAATACGTTTATGCACATTTTTTGTACGGTAATATTTGCAACGGCAAGCATTACGATTTTCAATTTTATAGATGTTTACGTTAAGAATATAACTGATGCCAATTATATTCAGTATTCATTTGGTATCGTTATTGTTGCGGCTGAGTATATTTATTGTATTAGGCTTCCCTATAATAATGTAATATACGCAGCAGGAAAATTCAAAGAAACCAAAATTTCAGCGGCAGTCGAAGCCGGTATTAACATTGTTGTTTCGGTAATATTTGTTGGATGGCTTGGTCTTCTTGGTGTGGCAATAGGTACACTCGCTGCTATGGTTTACAGAACGATTTCATTTGTCAGATTTCTTAATAAAGAAGTACTATATATCAATATCGCTTTACAAATTAAAAGGTATGCGATTTCACTTCTTACATATGCAGGACTTGTAACATCAGGAATTCTAATTAGGATTTCAACACCCAACTTCGGAATGTGGTGTTGTTATTGTTGCGTCACATTGGCTATTTGTGCAGTGGTGACTTTTGGATCCAATTTAGTATTTGCAAGGGCGGATACCATTAAAATGATACATGTCCTGTTGAAACGAGCAAAGATTAAGCAGGGATAATAGCATTTTAACGACCGATTAAATGGTGATTACAGTATGAAAAAAATAATTGTTATTACATACGGATATCCAATTGTTGGGAACCCCTCCAAATATCAGTTCGTAAAAGAATTGGTGACTAATTGGAGAAAACAGGGCTTGTATGTTAAAGTCATCAATCCTTTAACATTCTCTGATTGGATTAAAAACAGAAAGTGTAAATCAGAAGATGAAGTATTTCCTCTATATTTCAGGTTTGCTTTTTTAAAAATTTTCCCTTTCTTACGCATTTTACAGAATAGAATACAGGATATTTGCTTCAGAAAAGCTGTGGAAAAAAACATCCATGACTATACTAATACCGTCTTGTATTCCCATTTTATGTGTGCAGGGATAGTTGCAGCAAAAATTGCTAAAAAGCACGGAGTGCGTTCTTTTTGCGCTTTTGGGGAGAGTACTCTTTGGTTTATGAAGGACAGAAATCCAGAGAAAACGAATCGTGATATTCGTGCATTGAATGGCATAATCACCGTATCATCTCAGAACACAAGGATAGTCCGAGAAAACAGATGGAACGATTGTGTTTTGGAGGCACCGAATGCTTTGGATATAGATTCCTTTAAACTGCTTGACCGTAACGAATGCCGTAAAGAACTTGGTTTTCCGATTGATAAGGTAATTGGTGTTTTTGTAGGGCATTTCATAGAACGAAAAGGACCGATGAGGGTTAAAGAAGCAGCACATGGAATTAAAGACTTAAAAATGATATATATTGGCGAAGGAGAACAAAAACCCGAAGATGATAATATTCTTTTTATTGGTAGAGTCGATCATTATGTTTTAAATAAGTATCTTTGTGCTGCAGACTTTTTTGTTCTTCCAACCGAAGCAGAGGGGTGTTGTAATGCAATTGTGGAAGCTTTAGGCTGTGGTATTCCAGTTATTTCCTCTAATGGAGAGTTCAACGATTGCATCCTTAATGAAAGGAATTCGATTCGAGTTGACTACGATGATATCGAAGGAATTCGAAACGCCATAATGATACTTGTAAACGACGAGCATAAACGCAAGGAAATGGAGACATATATTCGCTCATGTAGAGAACAGTATTCGCTGGATAATAGAGCAAGAAAGATTGCTGAGTTTATTGGCGCTAGCAATTGAGAAGGATGTTTATGAGAAACGGGAAATCATTATATTATATTAGTAAGGGACTTTTTTCAATATATTTTCTTTATTCGCAGTTTCTAAAAAATGTTGTTGTGTCTATACCTCATATGTCTCAGATCCTCATCGTTTTGGCATTAGTGTCATTTCTTATTTATAAAAAAAGAATTACCATTTATAAGGAGGTTATGACATTATTTGTTTTTGGACTGCTTACCTTAGCGATGTCTGCTTTTGCAGTCGATACGAAAATAGCTTTTACATATTCCCAACTCATTATCGAATATGTAGTTGCAATTTTTTTGATTATATTGTATTCGGTTGTTGACGAATCTATTAATTTTTCTGCTTCGTTATTTGTGATACTAGGTGTAATAATATCCATTTGGATGCTTATGTTTGGCGTCGGCTTAAATAGAATAAGTTTTAGTGAAGATGTTAATGTTAATATTGTTGGAACAATTCTTGCGTTTTCAATAGGGTATGTGCTCTTTCTTCTCTTGTCAAACAAAATAGGCACAAAAAAGGTGGTCTTTTCCGGAGCAATTATTGTTTTGCTACTCTTTTCTGCATTATCTACGGCGTCAAAAAAGTGTTTGATTGCAAGTGCAATACTGATTATTGTCTTCATCTTGTTCTGTTATCGAAGAGTTTTTGATAAGTCGAATCCTCTGTATGCATTTCTGATTACTCTTTCTTTGATTCTAATTGCTTTCATTGCATTTTATTATATCACTACACAATATGGTGATCGATTGCTGTACGCTCAAGCACGTATGGATAGTATTCTTGAGGATAAAAGCACACAGAAGCGATACGATCTTATAATCGAAGGGTTGTCAGTTTTCAGTAAGAACCCCATATTCGGAGTCGGTATTAACAATTTTAGATATTATAGTTCATTTAACACTTATTCACATTGTTCGTACACAGAGCTGCTTGCATGTACAGGACTGGCTGGAACGTTTCTTTTCGCTGCCCCAGTTTTTAGTAGCCTCAAAAATGTAGTATTGTTGGGGAAAAAGACTCCCAAAAAGACGTTAGATAAATCGAGAATTGTTTTTGTCTTTTTTATGTTACTAGTTTTATTATTTGTTTGCTGGACGCAGATCATTATATATACATCTGCGTTAATGTATGTATTAGGAACTATTATTGCATTTGTTTACGTCGAGAAAAGAAAAAACACGGTAGTTAATCAATAAAACACCATTCACAAAATCCCACGTTTGCTTATCATAAGAATTCTGTTTGATGATTGAAAGGATGCTTATATGAAAAAAATCATGCTTGTTTTTGGCACACGACCAGAAGCAATAAAAATGTGCCCTTTGGTTAACGAACTAAAGGCTAGAAAAGGGTTACAAACTATCGTATGTGTAACTGCACAGCATCGCCAGATGTTGGATCAAGTGCTATCAATATTTAATGTAGTCCCAGACTATGATCTTAACATCATGAAAGACAAGCAGACACTTTTCGACATTACGACGAACATCCTAAACCGCATTAAATCTGTAATTGAGGAAGCACATCCAGACATTGTGCTTGTGCATGGCGACACCTCGACAACATTTGTAACGGCGCTCGCATGCTTTTACCTTCAGATTCCTGTGGGCCATGTTGAGGCAGGACTTCGCACATACAACATTTGTAGTCCGTACCCCGAAGAGTTCAATCGGCAAGCAGTTGGCATTATTAGCAAATATAACTTTGCCCCAACGCAGCTTGCTGCGGACAATCTTTTGCGCGAAGGCAAAGATTCGTCTACAATTTACATCACGGGTAATACCGTCATAGATGCGATGCAGCACACTGTACGAACGGACTACATGCATCCAGAGCTTGACTGGGTTGGTGATGGCAAACTGATTTTTATCACTGCGCACCGCCGTGAAAACCTCGGTCAGCCGATGCACAACATGTTCCGCGCAATCCGTAGAGTACTTGATGAGCATCCTGAGTGTAAGGCGGTCTACCCGATTCACATGAACCCGGTTGTGCGGCAGACAGCCGACGAGGAACTCGGCGACTGTAAGCAAATCCATATCATTGAGCCGATTGAAGTATTCGATTGTCACAACTTTGAGGCGAGATGCTATCTTTGCTTGACCGACAGCGGCGGTATTCAGGAGGAGTGCCCATCCTATGGAAAACCAGTGCTTGTCATGCGCGACACCACAGAAAGACCAGAGGGCGTTGCAGCGGGGACTTTGCGTCTTGTCGGGACAGATGAGGAAGTCATATATAGAAATTTCAAGGAACTGCTTGAAGACAAGGAAGCGTATGAGAAAATGTCACATGCTTGCAATCCGTATGGAGATGGAAACGCGTGTAAGAGAATTGCGGATATCCTTGAGTTCGGCAAATATGAACCTTGGGTTACGAACAAATAATGGTATTCGAGGTTGACAATGTTTTCTAAAGAAAAGTGTTCACTTAATAACAAAACAATCCTTATCACCGGTGCCGCAGGATTCATCGGTGCAAAACTGGTTGATCGCCTGCTAAATGACGATACAAAAGCACATATTGTCGGCGTGGATAATATTAACGACTACTACGATACATCACTGAAAGACTATCGTCTCGCGCAACTCAATGAATGTGCTAAGAACAGTGGACGCGAGTTTGTGTTTTATAAAGGTACTATTGCTGACAAATCTCTAATCGACGATTTGTTTGCTAATTACAAATTTGATATTGTAGTCAATCTTGCTGCGCAGGCAGGTGTTCGGTACTCAATAGATCATCCAGATGTGTATATAGAATCGAACATCATTGGATTCTACAATATCCTCGAAGCTTGCCGCCACTCTTATGATAATGGTGCAAAGGGCGTCGAGCATCTTGTCTATGCGTCCTCGTCTTCTGTTTACGGCGGCAATAAGAAAGTCCCATTTAGCACAGAGGATCATGTGGACAACCCTGTCTCACTGTATGCTGCGACAAAGAAATCAAACGAATTGCTTGCTCACGCATACAGCAAGCTTTATAACATCCCATCGACCGGTTTGCGTTTCTTTACCGTTTACGGTCCTGCCGGTCGCCCAGATATGTTCTACTTTTCTGCGACGCAGAAGCTTCTCCGCGGTGAGACGATTCAGATCTTCAATTATGGAAACTGCAAACGCGATTTCACCTATGTTGACGACATTGTTGAAGGTGTGATCCGTGTAATGCAGGGCGCGCCAAAGCGAGAGAATGGAGAGGATGGTCTTCCGTTACCTCCTTACGCAGTCTATAACATAGGAGGCGGCCAGCCGGAAAATTTACTTGATTTCGTGAATACTTTACAGGAAGAACTTGTGAGAGCGAAGGTTTTGCCTGCTGATTTCGATTTTGATGCTCACAAAAAACTTGTACCTATGCAGCCCGGCGATGTGCCTACCACCTATGCCGACACCTCTGCATTAGAGTGTGATTTCGGTTTTACTCCCAAAATCGGGATTAGAGAAGGTTTGCGGAAGTTTGCAGAATGGTACAAAGAATATTACAAAGTATGAGGTATAGTACATGAACATTGCAGTAGCTGGAACAGGTTATGTTGGTCTTTCGCTGGCAGTGCTTCTCGCTCAGCACAATCATGTTGTGGCGGTTGATATTATCCCTGAAAAGGTTGAAAAGCTGAACAACTACATCTCGCCCATTCAGGACGAATACATCGAAAAATATCTTGCTGAAGCCAAGGCTGGGACTCGCAAGTTGAATCTCACCGCAACGCTTGATGGCGAAGCTGCGTACAGTGACGCAGAATTTGTCATCATTGCCGCTCCGACAAACTACGATCCACAGAAAAACTTTTTTGATTGTTCTGCGGTCGAAGCGGTGATTGAACTTGTCATGAAGGTCAATCCAAACGCAGCGATGGTTATTAAGTCAACAATCCCTGTCGGCTACACAAAGTCTGTGCGCGAGAAGTACAACTGCGATAAGATTATCTTCAGCCCGGAGTTTTTACGTGAGTCAAAGGCTCTATACGACAACCTCTATCCGAGCAGAATCATAGTTGGCTGTGACGAAGGAACGAAAGCGGTTGCGCACACTTTTGCAAGGCTTTTACAGGAAGGCGCGCTAAAGGAAAATGTTGACACGCTCTTCATGGGATTCACCGAAGCTGAAGCTGTCAAACTTTTTGCAAATACATACCTCGCGCTCCGCGTGAGTTACTTCAATGAACTCGACACCTACGCCGAGATCAAAGGACTCGACACGAAAGCAATCATCGAAGGCGTTGGTCTCGATCCACGTATAGGTAGGCATTACAATAATCCGAGCTTCGGTTACGGGGGTTACTGCTTACCCAAAGACACAAAACAGCTTCTTGCCAACTACAACGATGTCCCGCAGAATATGATGACAGCAATCGTCGAAAGTAACCGTACCCGTAAGGACTTTATTGCTGACCGTGTGCTTGAAATCGCCGGTGCTTATAAGAATTCAGAAGCATATAATCCTGATAAAGAGCGAGAAATCATCATCGGCGTTTACCGCCTAACGATGAAGAGCAATAGTGATAACTTCCGCCAATCTTCTATCCAGGGTGTTATGAAGCGTATAAAGGCTAAGGGAGCCACCGTCATCATCTACGAGCCAACACTTGAAGACGGGAGCACATTCTTCGGAAGCAGGGTGATAAATGACCTTGAAAAGTTTAAGACACTCAGTCAGTGCATAGTTGCCAATCGCTATGACGATTGTCTTGACAACGTAAAAGAAAAAGTTTACACAAGAGACTTATTTAAGAGAGACTAAACGGATATGGCCATTTGAGTTATAGTTGGGTTTAAAAGTATACCGTAATACGTTACAATGAATAATAATGTGAAAGGGGAAAGGAGATGCCATCTGTAACAACTCTAAGACGTTATATAAAGCTCCTTGATGGCGCAATTCTTTCTGAAAATGTGTCTGCTGCAGAAGAATTACAGAACGAAATACTATCTGTGTTTGGACCAGATCTTGATAGTTTACGGTCAGGATTGACAAATTATCAATTTTTCTCTATTGGAACGATTGGCGGAAAGACTGTGGATACATCTTCTCCGGTTGACTTTATTAAAGACGCAAGGTTACTGCGTAGCCGATTACAAGCGGAACTTGAAAAGATCGATTCGAATACAGGAGAACAGGTAATGAGAGAATCGGTATTTATTTCGCATCGTTCAACAGACAAGGATGTAGCAGATATGCTGAAAGATTTCCTTGTATCTTCGGGTATTCCCAATGATAAAATATTTTGCTCGTCATTGCCCGGAAACGACGTGAAAACTCGTATTAGTGTCGAAGTAAAGAAACGGCTATACGAATGCGTCGTCAATGTACTTATCCTCTCCAAAGACTATTATGAGTCGGCCTATTGTATGAACGAAGCAGGAGTGGCCTGGTATTTGGAGGACGATGTTGATTCCATCGCTATTTGCCTACCAGAGATTGATGAAAACAATATGTGGGGTTTCTTCAACGGAGATAACAAGGTCAGAAGACTTGACAATGAGAACGACGTGGCTGCCATTTATGATATTATTCGTAAAAGGCTAAATGTCCCCAGCGCAGATCACTGTGTTGTTACAAGGGAAAGCCAGAAGCTTTCACAAAGATATAAGCGTTATCTTGGAGAGAGAACGGTATCCGAGAAGGTGACGGTAGATGAAGCCGAAGAAAAGCCAGTGAATCACATAGATGATAATCGAGACCCGGTTGTAGGGAAAGATGATGTGGGAAATATTCCGGTAGAACCGGCATTTCTTCTGGTATATGCCGCAGCTGATGGCGGACAAATCATAAAAAGCCAAACTTTAAGTTCTCCGACACAAGTTTCTGCATCCGGAAAACAATTTATGGCAGATCTTTCTCAAAGAGAATCCGCTAGATGGGTTGAGGCTCTTGACATGCTTATAAGTTGGGGATGGGTCAAACCAGTAGGCAATAAAGGTGCCATTTTTGAATTGACCGGGACCGGTTATAAAAAAGCAGACTGGCTCAAAGATGTTATGGGTATTGACACTGAAAAAGAGCCACTTGAAGAAATTATAGGATTTGAAGTGTGACACTGTAACTTTTCTTTGTATAAACAGTTACCCTAATCCCAAAAGTGGGGAGAACAGTTTCGTTGTTTTTTCAATTATCCTATAGACAATCATAAAGGAATATGGTATAATAATTCGAACGTTTAAAGAAAGGGTAAAAGCAAGAAGATGAAAACCTATTACCCGAGAGTAATAAAGGATATCCCTGCAAGCTATCCGCATCCGGATAACACTATGTACCGTATTTCTGTCGGAGACGAAGAATGGGGCGGAACGTTTGTCCAGGTGGTAAAAGTTCAGATGGTTTATGACGGAAATGTTGCCGGACGAAAGAGCCCGTCGTATCCGCTTGGCACGGACGACTGGGAACGGGTCACTGATGAAATTGCCCGTATAACGGAAACGTACGCTGAGCAGAAACAGAAGATGGTATTCATTCCTTCTAAGGAAGCAGTTGTGATACCATACTTGGAACGAATCAAGCTCATAAACCGAATCCCTTTCGGAAAGATCATCCGTGAGGAAGATATAGATGACTACTTCAAAAAGGCGTATAAGACGGATACTTTCCGGTATTCTGACGTCTGTCATCCGGTATATAACGAATCCGGTGAGCAGATTCCGTATTGGCGCGTAGTCGGAAAAGGCGGCCGCGTAACGATGGGCGGACGATTTACGCTTACCCGTGAGCAGAAGATCGAATATCTGAATAAAGAAGGTATCGAAACGGAATATTTCGGAAACGATCTTGCCCGTGTCATCAATTTCAGAAAGCATTGGTTTGATCTCGACACGATTGCTCCTTCGGAGATTACCGAAGTTACAGCAGACAAGAATGAATAAACAAAGAAAGATATAAGGAAGGACTTCGTAAGATAAACAGGTTTAGAAGTATGAAGAACTACAATCGCCTCCTGCTGATTTTGAAATATCTCCATGACAATACCGATGAGGATCATACCTCCTCAATCAAGGATATCAATGACTTTCTTTCAAATCATTATCTCGAAGCAGACCGCAAGACCGTCGTAGAGTGCATAAACGAGCTTCAGGAAGTCGGTTACGATATTTGCTGTGTACGCAGTACGCAGAATCGTTACTATATGCGTACCCGCCCGTTTACTCTCGCAGAGGTGAAGCTGCTCGTTGATGCCATTCAGTCCAGCCGTTTCGTTTCAGAAGAAAAAAGCAGAGAGATCGTTGAAAAATTATCCACTCTTGTCGGATCCTACAAGGGCGACATTCTGAAAAGGCATTTGTACATCGGGAGCAGAGCAAAGACAAATAATGAGAGAATAACGGAATACGTGGAGAAGATCCAAGCCGCCATTACAACCAACAAGGAAGTCATCTTTCAATACTTCGACTATACGCCCGACAAGCAAAAGACGCTGCGTAGGGACGGCAAGGTCTATCACTTCTCTCCGTATGATCTGATCTGGAACAACGATATGTATTACGTTGTCGGCTGCGGTAGACACGGCACAGTGCTGAAGTACCGGATTGATCGAATGAGCAATCTTGAACTTTTAGATACAGACAGATATCCCATGCCGGAGGGATACGATATTTCGGACTTCTTTGAGAAGGAATTCTCTATGATGGCCGGGGAGACATGTACCGTCGAATTGCTCTGCAACAATGAGCTGATGGGTAGCATCATCGATAAGTTCGGTGAGGATGTGAAAACCGAGATCGTGGACATTGATCACTTCAAAGCAACCGTGGATGTAGAATTGAGCAAGACCTTTTACGGATGGGTGTTTGCTTCAGCCGGTTCTATGAAGATTTTTTCTCCTGAAGTGGCGAAAGACGGATTCAAGGAGACGGCGCAGAAGTTCTTTGAGGCTGTTGGAAAACCGTTATGAGACAGCATTCTTAAGTTTTTCAACTTTCCGGAGTCAAAACGCCCCTTTTTAGACGAAATCTCACTAAAAAATGAACAAATCCTATGAGGTGGGTAAAAAGTTCCACACCTTAATTTCACTAAACCCGTTGACAGCGACGGTTTTTTTTGGTATCATATACACGAACATTAAGTTCACATATGGAGGCACTCAGATGAGAGTTATGGATGAAGAAAAATTGAATAAGGTACTGAGGTGCATTCGCGAACACCAGGAGACAGGCAAAGCGCCGAACTACCGGCAGATTCAGAAGGAGTGCAGAATCGCATCCCTTTCATCGGTTTCTCTCTACGTCAACGAGCTGAAAAAGCGGGGACTGATTGAAACGGAAACTCAGGGAGGTTGGAAACAGATAAGGACGCCTTCATACTTCCGCGCCTCCGAGACGCATAATACGTTTGTGGTTGGCGACGTTCACTGCGGTCCTCCGACGGATGCGGTTGAATGTATCGAAGCCTGCGTTGCTCTTCCAAATGAGATTTTCGGTGACGCAGAGCACGTAATCCTCCACGCAAAGGGGCCGAGTATGATAAACCGCGGTATATTCGACGGCGACCTTCTCATTGTCAGAAGAACTCCGTACGCGGAATACGGTCAGACGGTGATCGCCATGATCGACAACTGTGAAGCGACCTGTAAGGTATATGAAAAAGGCAGAAGTGGCCCCTATTTGAGAGCCGCAAATGACGTAGAAGTCAACGGAAAAAGAAAGTACGACGTTCACCCGAAGGGAGAATGGTCAATATACGGAGTGGTGGACTATGTGATCCACGCGCCGGTTTCTGATGAATTTTAAGGAGAATATGGAGAATTGCAAGAGAACATTGTGCATACGCCGCAGGCGCATATCCCGATTGCCTGTGTGTTTGCAGAAGACCGGGTGATCTATCTTCGGTTCAAAAAGAACAAGTCGGATCTGTACGAAACAATCACGCTGGACCAGTTTTTGGCACTTGTCATAAACAAGGTAAACGAATACGAACAGGAATCGTACAGAAACAGTTATTTCCGAGATTAAAAGTGTAGGAACCCCAAGCGAGGGAGCCACACGATACGATACAATATAATACAACTCAATTCGAGCTGAACCAAGCGAGTTCAGCCGGGAGAGTATTCGATATCACACGAGTATTTTCCCGGCTGTTTCTGTTTCTAAAGGAGGTCGAAATGGACAAGAAGACTGTTTTGGGCGAAGTCCCGAAGTCAAAAGAAGAGCGAGTCCGAATCGATGAAGCGCTGAGGCTTTTCAAGGTGATAGAATCCATCACGGCGAAGGGCTGTGACGCCGAAGTCAAGCGGGTCAAGGGCAAGCTCAAGGTACAGACGGTCACGAAATCCGAATCGGTATTTCTAGACTGAGGCACAACCGAATATACAAGCCACTTACGAAGCGGCGTAAGTGAAGAACCAAGCGGGGTTGATCGACTGCAGCAGTGCTGCGGACTTTTGACCCCGCTTTTCTTTTTTCTCCGCTGATTGAAATAAAGCAAAAACAATATTTGAGCCTGAACGCGTGCGGGCAAAGGATATTCACACCGAGCTTTTTGCAGAAGAAAACTGTAAAAAACGATGCTGAATACCCTTGATCTCGTGCGCCCTCACGGCGTCTTTCGGGGATCGGGGTGAAGCATCATCTCGGTCCCTTATCTTTTTGCCCGCTGCCGGACGGCCCGGAAAGGACCGGCAATGAAAAAGCAGTGGACGGCATATAGCGCAAAGTACCCGTGATCTCCGAATTTTGATTTTCAGCAAATCCAAAACAACAAAAAATCAAAAATCAAAAAATCAAAAGGAGATCACAAAAAATGAGTTGGAACAACGGATATGAAAGAAAAAAGTTTATGGCAAGGATGAAGAAGCAGGCGGAGGAATACCGCGCAGCCGGAATGACAGAAGAACAGATTCAGGCGATGTATGAGTTTGATCTCGATGTATTCAGGAGCGACAGAAATTACTATGAGCACACCCAGGAATACGAGGCGAGCAGTTTTGAGGAGGGCGTCGATGATTCGGACAACGCGCTTCTTGACCGTTATGCCGATCAGTTCTCCGTATCCTGCGAGGATCGCTATTTTGACGGTTCCGACCCCTTTGTCATCGGTTTCGATGACGAGAGACTGAACGCAATCGTTAAAAAGTTCAATAACCCACGCGATATCCGCATTTTGAAAATGCTTTCCGAGGGGGTCACCGAGGCTCAGATAGCCGTTGAACTCGGCGTGACGAATCAGGCGATTTCAAAAAAAGTGAAAAAATTCCGGAGTGTATAAAAACTTTTTTCGGATTTTGGTTGGGATTTTCGCGTTTTCGACGGCTACCTTTTGAGAGGACAAGTTGAGACCTCTCGGTAAAGCTCATTGAAAATTGAATATGCAGGCATCAGATACGTTACTTGTGCCGAAGGGAACTTCGAGCCGACGCTGTGGGTGCGCCATGACCTTCCGATACGGGAGCGAGCGATAAAACCTACACAGATGAAACGGGACTGCTCCCCGCGGAGGCGATGACAGGCACAGGGAATAATGATACTTCCGTAATTCGCGGCTCGGCCACAATGAAGGCGGAGAGGTGAGACTCCTATGGAACCGGCAAGCTACCGGTCGTCTGATGTACTCCTTTTGTACATTTGGGGGCGGGGTCGAATTAAATGTAATGACCCAAGAGCAGAACGCTGTTTCTGCTTTTGGGTGAGTTGAAAGGCTCAAATATATAAGGAAGGAGAAAAACAAAACAAATGAATAAATGTAAAGTGATCGCCGTGGCAAATCAAAAGGGCGGCGTCGGAAAGACGACAACGACCTTCAACCTCGGCGTGGGACTTGCCCGCCGGGGCAAAAAGGTACTGCTCATCGACTGCGACCCGCAGGGAGATCTGACAATCTGCTGCGGCTATCAGGATAACGACAGTATTGAAACGACTGTCTCGACGGTCATGGAGAAGATCATATCCGACGAGGAGCTTTCGCCCGACGAGGGAATCATTCATCAGCCGGAAGGCGTGGATCTTTTGCCTGCAAACATAGAGCTTTCCAGTATGGACCTGCAGCTCGTCTCGACCATGAACCGCGAGCGCATCATGAGCATCTATCTCGATGGTATGAGGGACAAATACGACTACATCCTGCTCGACTGTATGCCGAGCCTCGGTATGATCACGGTCAACGCCTTTACCGCCGCCGATTCGGTCATCATTCCCGTTCAGGCACACTACCTGCCCTTGAAGGGTATGACGCAGCTCACAAAAACGATTAACAAGGTACAAAGACAGCTCAACCCGAAGCTGAAGATCGAGGGGATTCTGCTAACGCTCGTCGCGGAGAACACAAACCTTGCGAAAACGACGGAGCAGACGATCCGCGAATACTACGGCAGCCGCATCAAGGTCTTTGACACCCGTATCCCTATGGCGATTAAGTGTGCCGAGATCAGCGTAGTCGGAAAGAGCATCTACTCCTACGACGGAGGCAGTAAGGTTGCCAAAGCCTATGAAAACTTTACGAGGGAGGTGATGGAGCTTGGCGAAAGGCAGCGCATTCAAAATGAACCTTCCCTCAGTCGATGACCTTTTCTCAACAGAGGAGGAACGGCAGGAAGCGAAGCTCAAAAAGCTGTACGACATTCCGTTATCCGAGATCGATGATTTTCCGGATCATCCGTACAGAGTCCTCGACGATGAGGATATGCAGGCATTGATGGACAGTATCAGCGAACGCGGCGTCATCACTCCGGCGATGGTCCGTCAAAAAGAAAACGGTAGGTATGAGATCATTTCCGGCCATCGGCGTAAGCGTGCCTGTGAAAAGCTCGGACTGGAAACCCTGCGCTGTGAGGTCGTGGACGTTACCCGCGACGAAGCGATCATCCTAATGGTAGACAGCAACAGCCAGCGTTCCGAGATCGCTCCGTGTGATAAGGGACGTGCATATAAGATGAAGCTTGAAGCCATCAAGAGATTGCCTGGTAGACCATCTAAAGAAGAAAATGAATCCCCAGTGGGGATGAATTTACGTGGGACACAGTCGCTTGATAATCTTGGCGAAGAAACGGGAGAAAGTCGGACACAAATTCACCGATACATACGCCTGACCTATCTTATTCAGGAACTCCAGGATTTTGTTGATGAAGGCAAGATTAAGATGCGCCCTGCCGTGGAACTCAGTTATCTCGATGAAGAATCGCAACGCGATGTTGTTGACCGCATCGACGAAACGGAGGCGTTTCCGTCTCACGCACAAGCCATACGTTTGCACAAGGCGTATGAGGAGGGCGACATCAACTACGAAAAGGTCATGAAGATCATGGCGGAGGAAAAGCCAAACCAAAAGGTCAAGATCAAGATATCGTTTGATCGCATTCTGCCATATATCCCGAAAGGGTTTACTGAGGATAAGGTCGAGGACTTTGTGATCAAAGCCGTCGAGCATTATCACAGGTATTTGGAAAGACAACGTGATCAGGTGAGGTAAAAGGAATGTGCGCACAGGCTGAAACAGTGTGTTTCGGTCTTCTTTTTATCCCGCCCCGGCACTCATATACCAAAAACGAAGAAAGGAGGAACTCAACCGACATGAAGTTCAATGTTAAGGTACGCAAGCTCATCGAGAACGGTAAGCCTCTCAAGGCGACCTGCTCTGTCACGATGGACGATCAGTTCACCATCCATGGCGTCAAGGTCATCACCACCGAGAAGCACACCTTCATCGCCATGCCTTCGGAGTCTTACACCGACGCTGACGGCAACGAGAAGTTCCGTGATGTCTGCCATCCCATCACTTCTGCGCTTCGCAAGGAGATGGAAGACGCTGTGCTTGATGCCTATCGCGCAGCGGTGCTTGAAGGTAATCTGAAGGCATCTGACAACAACTGATCGTTACACAACCACCCAACTAAAACCCAAAAACAAAGAAAGAAGAGGTAATCAAATGAAGAAATTTTTCCGTAAACTCAAGGAAAAAGCAGGTGCGTTTGTCCTGAACGTCAGAACCGCTGTCGAGAACAAGGAGGCGGAAGGCTATGTCGATTCCGGCGTCAAGATCCTGATCGCCGTCGTTATCGGTGCTCTGCTTCTCGCCGGTCTGTATGCGCTGTTCAATACCACGATCATGCCGACAGTCTCGCAGAAAATCACCAGTCTGTTCAACTATAACGGCTAAGTCACACCACAAAAAAACAAGAAAGAGAGGAATAAAAAAATGAAGAAGTTTTTCCGTAAGCTCAGAGACAAGGCGGAGGCGTTCGCGCTGAACGTCAGAACCGCTGTCGAAAACAAAGAAGCCGAAGGCTACGTCGATTCCGGAGTCAAGATCCTGATCGCCGTCGTTATCGGTGCTCTGCTTCTCGCAGGTCTGTATGCGCTGTTCAATAGCACCATCATGCCGACTGTCACGAGCAAGGTCCAGGGACTCTTCAACTACAACGGGCATTGATCCGGTAAGTCGAAAGAAATCCAACGGGGGCGGTGCCTTTGGGCATCGCCCCCTCAAACCAATCACAAGGAGGGAAAAAGTGAAGAGAATCATAGCATTACTGTTTGTCGCCGTTTCGCTCACACTCTGTCTGTCAGGCTGTGTGTATGAGGAACTCGGCGTCAAGCTCAACAAAGACGGTACGGGAAGCATCTCAACTACCGTCGGGATGAAGAAGGACGTCCTGAAACAGCTTATCGAAATGGGAAGTTCAGATCCGTTTGCCGGCAAGGAAACGACTGAAACGGAATACGATGGCGAAAAGTATATCACATTTACCGAAACGAAGGAATATGAGTCTTTTGAAGAAATGGAAAAGGTACTATCCGAGCTGACGTTTGATTCAAACGATTATACAATTCCTGCTGGCACTCAGCCGGAATATGAAGAGACAAACGATACAGCCGAACCGAGTGACAACGTGAGGATCGACAGCGAAGCCGTTTCTCAGCCTGTCATTTCGGAGAAACCTAAACCGTTTTTCAAGAGCGTAAAGATCAAGAAGGACGGTTCAAAATACTTATTCGACGCCGTAACGAACGCTGTTGACGGCGAGATTGAAGGCTTCGATATGAGTGACGTTCTGAAAGTGAATATCGCAGTCGTAATGCCTGCCAAGATCTCAGCATATAAAAACGGCAAGGTGGACGGCAAAAAGATCTCGTTTGATCTTTTGGATATAAGCAAGGAAACCGAACTGTACGCGGAGTGCAAGGTATCGTCTCCCGTTCCCGCTATCATTGGCATCGTTCTTGCCGTAGGTGCTGTCGTTGCCTTCATCATTCTTAAGAAGAGAAGGTAAGAGGTGACTGTGATGGTGATCAGACCGATTATTCCGTATGTTTTTGATTCCGGCGTTACGTTTGATGCGGGTTTTATTATAAGCGCGATCCTGATCGTCTGCCTTTCCGTTCTTGCATCCATAAGCCTTTCGGGATATTTTTCCGAACGGTATAAGATGAACAGAAAGAAACTCGCGGTTTGTTTTGCGCTCATTGCAGTATGCGTATCGCTTACTATGATCTGTTTTTTTGGATCGTCTGCAATCGCGGTCAAGGGGATTTTATTCGTTTCCATCCTCGCATTATCCTCCTTTGAGGACATCAAAACGCGGGAGTGTGACGATCACCTTCACGTCATGATCGCGGTTGCAGCTTTCATCGGAACGAATTTGAGGGATCTTCCGGGAATGATCTTCGCCGGGTTTTTCGCCGGAGGCGTAATCATCCTTTCCAAAGTGATCGGAAAAGGAAAGATCGGCGGCGCGGATATCAAAATGGCGGCAGCCGGCGCTTTCCTGTTGGGGTTTGACCGTGGCATTTTCGGCCTGCTCACAGGAACGCTGCTTGCTGTATTTGTCAATCTTTTGAGAAAAAACAGAAAAGAGGGATTTCCCATGATCCCGTATCTGGCTGCCGGCTTTACGGCGGCATATTTTTTGCAAGGTTAAGGAGGAGAATGCAAATGAAAATCATAGCAGAATTATTTTACCTCACCAAGAGGTACATCAGGGCATCGATTCGTGAAAGAAAGTACAAGAAGATACAAAATAAGATGTATAAGCGCATCATAGAAAAAATGAAGACGAGAAAGGAGGTTGCAGAAGCATGAAAAACCGAACAGTTATCGGCGTGATCTGTATGGTATTGGCAGTTGCTGTTACCTTCCTTATCGCGCCGCTTGTCAACAGACTTTCGACCGACACAAGCGAAGTCATTCGTCTTGCCTCTGACGTGAAACAGGGTGTACAGATTACGGCAGACCATCTTGAAGTTGCAAGAGTCAAGACAGATTCGATTCCCGTCGGAACGCTGAATGATCCGAAGGAAGTAATCGGCAAATATGCAACTTCCGCGCTCTATGCCGGCGACTATTTGACTTCCGCGAAGCTGACGGGAGAAGCAAATACTGCAAGCGACGTGTTTGCATCCCTCGACGGGTCAAAGGTCGCGGTCAGTGTGACTATCGACACCTTTGCTGCGGGACTTTCCGGCAAGTTGGAAAATGGGGATATCATTTCTATGATCGTCGTGGATAAGGAACTCGGAAAGGCGTATATTCCCGCCGCCCTTCGCTACATGAAGGTCATTACGACTACCACGTCGGGCGGTATCGATCAAGACTCCATCGTGAAGAACGAGGATGGAAGCTATGAGATCCCGAGCACGGTAACACTGCTTGCCAATACCGAGCAGGCGAAGCTGCTTGCCAGATATAACGCGGAAACTACGCTCACCGTAGCGCTCGTTTATCGCGGGACCAATGAGAACGCCAAGAAATTTCTTGATGCTCAGGATGAGTATTTTGCAAACGGCTGGACTGCTGAAGACGATGACGGCGAACCCGAGACCGGTGAAAACGGCGGGAACGGCGGACACGATCCCGTAAAGGAAGCAAACGATATCATCAACGGCAAGGTTGACTACTATCACGTCGGAGAGGACGGTGCGGAATAATGGGAAAACTGATCGCCGTATGCGGTTCACCGAACAGCGGCAAAACGACGGCCGCATTGAAGCTCGCCCAGGAAATCTACAACCTGAAAAAAACCTCCGTTCAGTTCATTTCGCCCGATTTGAACGTTCCCAGTATGGCGTATCTGTTTCCGAACGGAAAGGATTCGGAACTGTATTCGCTCGGTGTCGCGCTGGACAAGACAGACATCTATAAAGAAGATGTGTTGAAGCAGACGGTGATCGTGAAGGAGATGCAGAACTTCGGGTTTTTAGGCTTTAAGCTCGGAGAGAACAGCTACTCCTATCCGCATCCCACGGAGGACAAGATTACACAGCTTTTTACTGTGCTGAAGGACAGCGTTGATTATGTGATCTGCGACTGTACCTGTGATCAGGACGATCTTGTTTCCAGCATCGCTAAACGCGACTGTGACGTGGCAGTGCAGATGTTTTCTCCGGATATGAAGTGCATTTCGTATTACGCATCCTGCGTTAATCAGTTCCTGCTGATCGAAGGCAAGAAGCTAAAGGTCCTGAACGTAATGGATAACGATATCTACGTGCCGATCCATGAAACAGAAACGCACTTCAAGGGGATGGACTTCAAACTGCCGTATGAGAGAAATCTCAAACAGCAGATGATCACGGGAACTCTTTCGGAACGTATCGGAAACTGCAAGTACAGGGCAGAGATAGAACGGCTGGCAAAGGCGGTGGTGTAAATGGGTAAATCCGTATCATTTATGCCGCTTCTTCAGATGGTTCAGGAATATATTTCCCAAAACTATGCTGCAGCGTTGTCCGACAGGAGAAAGCTCGGACAGCTTCGTTCGTATATCGACAAATACCTTTCGGACACCGGATACACGGTTGACGGTTACACGACGGACGAACTGTCAAAAAAGCTCTATTCCGAGATGGCGGAGTATTCTATTCTCACGCCTTATCTCGGGAAAGACAGTATCGAGGAGATCAATATCAACGGCTGGGACGATATCTGTGTCACCTATAATTCCGGCTATATGCTGAAGCTTCCCGAGCACTTCTACAGCCCGCAGCACGCCGTGGATATCGTAAAGCGCCTGCTTCATCACTCCGGAATGATCATCGACAACGCCACTCCTATGGCGCAGGGACATCTGCCCGGGAACACCCGTGTGACCGCGCTGAAGGAGCCTATCGTCGATGCGGACAGAGGCATTTCGGTCTCCATTCGTCTGCTCCACCCATCGAGAGTGACGAGAGAGCAGATTGTTGCAGGTGGCAACTCTACGCAGAAGATGATCGATTTTCTGTGTATGTGCCTGCGATACGGTGTTTCTTTTGTCATTGCCGGCGCGACTTCAAGCGGGAAAACCACATTGCTGAACGCACTTCTCACCTCGGTTCCGAACAACAAACGTATCTTTACGATCGAATCGGGTTCCCGCGAGCTTTCGCTGGTAAATATGAAGCACGGCAAGGTCGTGAACAACGTTGTTCATACGCTCTCACGACCGTCCGACAATCCGACGTATGACATTACCCAGGAAGATCTCGTCGTGGCGTCCCTCCGTTTCAACCCGGATATCGTTGTGGTCGGTGAGATGAGAGATACAGAAGCGTATTCCGCAGTCGAGGCGTCTTTGACTGGCCATACCGTCGTTTCGACCATACACGCTTCTGCCGCAGACGCCGCGCACATGAGGTTGGCGCTTTTGTGTCAGAAACGCTTTCCGATCAATTTTCAGACAAGCTTGATGCAGGCCGGACAAGCCTTTCCGATTGTCGTATATGCACATAAGCTCGAAGATAATTCGCGCAAGATCATGGACATTTCCGAGTGTGTGATCCTGCCGAGCGGAGACAGAGAGTATCATACACTGTTCCGTTACAAAATCACGAAAAACGAGCTTGTAAACGGCAAGTACAAGATCGAAGGGCACTTTGAACAGCCGGAATATATGAGCGAACATCTGAAAGGTAAACTCCTTCAGTTCGGTGTTCCCGAAGATCTGATTTCTCAGTTTACGAAACCGAAAGCTCCGATAAAGAAAAAGAAGGATGAGGAGGTAAAAGAAAAATGATCCTACAGGTTATTGCTTCCGTTCTTCTGATTATCGCCATAGCGATCTTCTTTGGTCTTACGCCGGAGCGTATTACCGACGATTTGATGAGCGTTATCACGCCGAACGATACGATGAAAGACAAGGCGAAGAACGTCAGGGGAAACAGAAAGAGGCACAGACTGTACAAGCTGCTCGTCAACATCAAGGGCGCGCTTGCCTCAACAGGTAAAAGCAGACAGTTTACTATAGCGATCTGTGCTTCCGTTGTGCTTTTCGGCGGAGGCGTCATCCTATCAATCGTGATCGATAATGTCTTTCTCATGCCGGTGCTTTCGGTAACGCTCGCTCTGCTCCCGTTTCTCTATATCACAAATACGCTGGCTTATTATGAAAAGCAGACTAAAGAGGAATTGGAAACGGCGTTATCCATCATTACGACTTCGTATGAACGCTGCGACGATATCGTGCAGGCGGTTAAGGAAAACACACAGTATATCAAACCGCCTCTGCGGGAGACGTTCATTTCTTTTGTGGGAGATGCGACGGCGGTTACGTCGAATATCAAGAACGCGCTGTACGCACTGAGAGAAAAAATCGATAACGACATTTTCCGCGAGTGGGTGGATACGCTCATCCTTTGCCAGGATGACAGAACGCTGAAGGATACTCTTCATCCCGTGGTTCAGAAACTGGCTGATATCCGTATCGTGAATAACGAGCTTGCAACGATGCTCGCCTCAGCTCGTAACGAATACTGGATGATGGTGGCGCTGGTCGTCGGCAATGTGCCGCTTTTGTATCTTCTCAACAAGGATTGGTTTCACACGCTTATATTTACCGTACCCGGTAAAGCGGTCTGCGGAGTATGTGCGCTCGTGATTTTCGTAACGGCAATCTTCATGAAGCGGTTTACCAAACCGATAGAGTATAAGAGGTAAAGGAGGAGAGAAAATGATTCAAGCAATTATCGGTATACTCTGCGGGATCGGACTTTTTTTCGTTCTCGCGGATGCTTACCGTATTCCGTATTTCAAAACCTCCCGTGCAGTCGAGAGTCTGTCCAAAAAGCAGAAGGACAAGAACTCCGGTCTGAATCTCTGGCTTGAGGGCATTGCCGAAAAGATTGCAAAGCATCTGAAACTCAACGAGTTCAAAAAAGCGCAGCTTGAAGCGGATCTGAAAACGGCGCAGATGGATATTACGCCCGAAATGTTCAAGGCGAATGCCATAGTAAAAGCGAGCCTTATCGGTATTCTTGCCATTCCGGTCGCTTTCATCTTCCCGCTGCTCGTCCCCGTCGTTCTGTTCCTTGCCATTTTCCTGTATCATATGGAAACCAGGAGCGTTTCCAAGCGAATCCGGGCAAAACGGGAGAGGATAGAATATGAGCTTCCGAGACTGGTGTCGAACATTGAAAAGACGCTCGTTCACAACCGGGACGTTCTTTCGATGCTTGAAAACTATGCTCAGAACGCCGGACCGGAGCTGAAACACGAGCTGGAGATTACTGTGGCTGATATGAAATCCGGTAACTACGAAGGAGCGATAACCCGACTTGAAAGCCGTGTCGGTTCTTCCATGATGAGCGACGTGTGCAGAGGACTGATCGGAATCCTTCGCGGCGATGATAACCGGATGTACTGGGCATCGCTGTCTCTCAAGTTCAACGATACCGCCCGTCAGCAGTTACGGCTCAAAGCGCAGAAAGTTCCGAGAAAGGTCAAACGCCTTTCGATGTGCCTGCTTATCTGCTTTATGCTGATTTACATTGTCGTCATTGTAGAGCAAATAATGACGAGTATAGGCGTACTGTTTATGTAGGAGGGAGGAATGCGATGAGAAATCTATTGAAATGCAAACGCGGAGAAGGATACGTCGATATGTGTGTAGGTGTTATCGTCTTCGTCATGATCCTTGTGATCGCTATCAATATATTCAGCTTCATCACTCTGCGGATAGAACTGGATCAGATCGCTGACGAGATCCTTGAAGCGTCCACATATTCGGGCGCTTTCGGAGGAGACTCACAGGACGCTTACGAGCGGATGCTAGATCAGTATTACGATTTTGATCTTGATATCGGTGCTGATGAATACTTCAACAGCTATTATAAACGGGTTCAACTCGGACATCCGATGTACGTCACGGTATCCGTCGATACCTATATTAAAGGCCTCGGCGTTTTCAAAATCCCTGTCACGGTAACAGTTACACGGTCCGGTCTGTCGCAGAAGTATTGGAAGTAGGTGAAGGTGATGATAAGGAATAAAAGGGGGGAAGGGTACGTGCAGGTTTGCGTGCTGATAATCGCGATCTGTATGATCCTTTCGGTTTTCGTCACCTTTGCCTGCAGCGTCAACGTGGTCAGAGTCACCGAACGGAATGTGAAAACCGTGCTTGAAATCTATGTAACGAAAAACTCGATACGCATCTATAATTCCATCAAACAGGGGACAAATGCCACTGACTCCATTGATAAAGAAGAATTCAAAGATGATTTGACGTCATTTTGCACATTTCACAAAGTCGGCAGTTTCCTGTATCATAATAATGCAGACGGGGATACCGAGTATTTCATTACGATGCCGGAGATCAATTTTTCAGAGGCAAATAAGCTGAGGCTGGTTGTGAAGTATAACACATATATCCCGCTGTACTTTGCCGGAATACATGTATCGACGGCAATCGTACCGGTAACGGTAAAAATTAATCTGGAAGGAAAGTTCTAAAGGAGGAATGAGAAAAATGCACAGAACACACATCTTTATCACTTGCGGCGCGTTAGCCGTAGTGATTCTTTCAATCGTACTGATCGCAATTGGTGTGAGCACCGGAAAAGTCGATAGCATACCGCCTGAATCAGGGACGACACCGGAAGTGACGGTATCGACGATCACAGTTGATGATCCGGTAAACAGCGGAACGGAAACGGAACCCGTGGATGATCCGATTCCGCCGGAGAGTAGCGGAAAAGAAACAAGTGATGATCCTGGTGAAACCACGGAAGAGGTATCGCCGATTACAATCGAAGACGAACCGCTGCCGCCTGCTCCGATAACGACGCCAAGGGAAACCGCGGCTCCTGCAGTAGAGCCGATTACAACCCCTAAGGTGCCGGACGACAATCCCGTGAATACGGAAAAGATTCCGGAGACGAGCGAGCCGTATAACTGCGGAACTCCGGGTCATCACTGCGACGGCCCCGAGACTCACGCATACGTTCTCAATTTGGAGCGCGAGGGTTGTCCTTACTGTCATAAAAGCGATTGCCCGAGCTTTTATGCGACTGATGAATGGGGAAACACCTGTTACACTCCGAGTAAATGTCCGCAGTATGATATTCACAGCGATCCCGTATACTACTGTCAGAACTGCGGGAAAAAATGCGGAGATGGAAGCCACGGAACCTGTGTCCAGTTCGTGACTGCATGCCATTGCCCGAACTGTGGTAAATGGGTCGAATCGTGGACTTGCCATTGCTGTGAAGATTAAAAAAGAATAGGACAAAAGACAGGCTCGACATAAACCGTCGGGCCTTTCTTTATGCCCGGAAAGGATGAAAATGAAGAAGATAGTAAAAACGCTGTCCTTAATTCTTATGATCATAACAGCATTTACGGCTGTTTCTGTCCCGGCTTCTGCTCTTGAGTGGGATGGAGATTCGACAGAAGGCGGAAGTGCGACTATTGCTGCCGGCCCTAACGGATACGCTATTGCGACTGATTCATGGGCAAACTGCGTCGGCTACCGCTTCAGTCTCGTTGATAAAACCGGCGCTAACAAGGTTTCGAAAGTCATTGACGTGATTCGGGACAGCCATTTCGGGAGGCATATTTTGTACGCGGCGGATCGTTTTACAACGACATATAACAAAAAGCAACTGATCGGATTGCAAAACAGCGGTTTCAGTACTTCGCACCACTATACGAACTGCTATAAAGAGCAGAACTACGGTTTTGCGACAAAGCTTCCCGATCCGTCAGGAATGGGCGAATGGCAGAATAACGTAACGAATCTGAATGTGGTGCTTTCGTTGCTCGGGGCGGGGAATATCACGACTTTGAAGAACGGCGATAAGATCCTCGTTGAGCCGATTTTTGATGTGCGCCTTGAGAGTGTATATCATGCGGTTACCGTAACAGAGATCGCCCTTTATGGAAAGCATATTCTCGGTGCGGAAAGCAACGGCGGCGCAAGCAGTCAGTCTGAGAGCTGGGGATTCATAGCCAACTTCGTGAACAAACATTACCCGAACTCATTGTTTACACCGGACGGTCAGGGACTGTGGGAAGGAGTATCCGCCTCTTCCTCAAAAATCAAGTTCAAAGACATCATCAATAAAGGATACGGAGTCGGTATCGCCTATACAGAGAAGAAAGAAGATTTTTCTCCGACACTTAATGTAAAAGAATGCCGGGCGTATAAAGGCACAAAGCCGACAAAGACTTATCACTACGGAACGAGCACGGGCAACGCCTGGAGCTATTGGACAACCGTAAATAACTATCCTTGCTACGGCGATAAAGTCTTTTTCTCTGTATATTTTCCGAAGGAGTCACAGAACATCGCTGTTCAGCAGACTGTCTGGATCGACGGAGTGCAGGTGGATACGAGAATAGGTTATTCCAATAATCTTGAATGGTTTGACGTGGCTGCGAGCGTTCCGACTGTTCCGGTTTCAAAATCATATTATACGGTCAAGGCCCGCGTTGACTGGATCGAATCAAACGGAACGCTCAAGAAATACGGAACAGAAAAGACATTTTATATTCCCATAAAGCCAATCGTCACACGTGAAAAGGTTACAGCCTTCAATGAACTCGGAAATGCTCAGGCATATAGCACCGGAGCGTTACCAATCGGGAAACTGTACTTCGGGCAAAGGATCACGTTCCAGTATCTGTACGGAGCCACAACCACATGGGAATCGAGCAACAATGTCAGGGGAAGAGCGTATCGATGGGACGGACTGAACTGGGGCGGAATCTATCCGAACGACGATGTGAGCGTTAATTCTGTGGCGCTCAGTTCGACGAAATCTTACAAGAAAAACAGCAATATCGGATCTTACGTTATTCCGCTGAACGCCAAAAACGATACGAATTCATTCCGTCTGCGTTTCGATCTCAAAACCGCCTGGTCAAAGGATACGGCTCGAACCGAGCAGTCGGACACCTTCTATCTTCCAATTATCAAATCCGATGTTGCCCTTGTGGAGATAAAGCTTGTTGATGGGAACGGATATTACGCTGATCCCAATAACCTTACTGTCGGTCAGAGTTATACAATTCGGTATGTTTACCGGAATAATACCGATTGCACAGTATTTGTAAAGGGATACAAAGACGGTTATTCACAAATTCCCGGTGTATATGCTATTCCCTCAAACGATACCATTGAAGTGGCCGGCGGAACGCACGTTGTACCGGATGAAAGCGATTATACTATCTGGGGAGGGGTATATCTCAGCACGGTTGAAAGAGGCAATACCGACTATGAGACGGACGGTACTAATAACGAATTGACGATCGGTTGTCATACACAGTCTAAAATGGCTATCACCGCGGTTGCACCTAATGCGCCTTATCGCGAAAACACACAGGTCATTTCAACGTTTCGCGTATGGAATTATGCCGAAAGAAACATTCTTCCGGGCGATAATGTGGCTGTTACGATAAGAGTGTATAAACCCGGAGAGACCACGCCGTTCCATGTTGAGTCCAAGAATGTCGTAGTTCCTGCAATCGGAAGAAACATCGTTTATTTCAAATGGACTGTCCCGACAGGGCTTAATGGCGACAATGTTCGGGTTACTGCCGAACTGTATAATGGAGGGAAAAGCGTTGAAACCGTATCGAACCTTCGTCAAACAACGCCCTATTCGATTTATACAACTCCGGATACGCAATATGAAGAAAACGGTCCGACCGGCTTTTCGATTCCGAGTGCGCTTTCAACAAATTATGGAGGCGCGACCTGGACCGAATATGTATACGACGGATCAAGCGGACTGACTCTGAAAACCTATGAAGTCAAACTGCAAAAGACAACGCCGAACACTATCACACCGGCGACCGGTGAAACGGGTTATCAGAAGAGCGGCTACTGGTATATGAAATCCGGATACGGCATTTCTGTTAAGTCGAGAATCAGCATGGATCTTGTACACGGAACAGCGGGACAAGAGGGATATACAATGGCTGATAACACTATGTATACACTTCCCCAGTACGCCTACGTGCTTTACCCGGAATATCGGTATGCATTCGGAGCAGGGATGACTTCAACTCTAATCAAAAAGACAGGTGAAGCCTATTCCTATTTTGAACTGAGACCGTATCTTGATTACGGGAACGTTCATTTTACGCCGCTATGGTATCCGAACGGTAACTACGTCGTGAAGATCGTTCAATCCGACTGCTGGACGCCTGCCGGTATGATCAAACAAATGATTGTGCCGACTGCAATCAAGATCGAAGGCAGCGCCTATGACGATTGGTATGCCGGGAGAACTCAGCCGTGAAGATCGCGTTAACGGTATTACTGATTGGCTTTATCATTTTCGGCTTCATTTTTCTGAGGTCGAGAAAAAAGAAGAAATAACGACGTCGGGCGGTGCGAAAGCGCCGCCCGAACCTATGGAGGAAGAAATGGAGAAAGAAAAGAGAATGCTCGGCGATTATGAAGTGCTCCAAAGTGTGTGGATCGGAGATCATGAAATCGTCGTTGCGGAGAACAAAAACGCGCCTGCGAGCGAGCGTTATATATGTGCTTATGTGGAGAACAACGGCTTCACCGAGCGCGGCTTTGATTGCATGGCGAGCGACAGCTATCCGGACATTCTTTCGGTTTACGGAGACCGCATTTCAGAGAAGGCGGAGGAAACACAAAAGATGATCGAGGACGAGCAGAAGATCGTCGGAAACGACGACCCACTGACAAAAAGAGATTGCATCCCGATAAAAGAGGATTCCAACCTGAACGGTCAAATCATCGTGATCCGCGCTGACGTGCTGAGACCGGAATTTCAGCGATCTCCGCGTCAGCTTTACGTATGTACGGGAGGCTTCGGTGCATCTCCCAAGTCGAGGGGACGTACCTGCTATTGCACAAGATTGTTTGACGGAGTTCAAACGAGCTTTTACCGGCAGGATATTCTCGGAACGATTCCGCAGGAGCAGCTTCCCGCCTGGGCAAAAGACGGATATGAGAAACACAAAGAAAGGCATCCGGAAACGGAAAAAGAAGTAAGGGAGGCAAGATGAACAATGGATTTTGAGAAGAGAGCTATGACGCAAGTAGAAGACAAATATACCTTTCAGCAGAGTTCCCAACTCTGTGCACAAACAGGCCTCATAGGTTATCTGCGAGCCGATATGGATACCGACGGCAACGGTTTTTTCAGTTCCTGGAACGACTGGCGAAAGGACCTGAAAACACAGGAGTTTAAAGACGAATTTGACGAAGTGATCAATTCGCTACGTGAAGAAGGCGATATTCTCCATAACCGTTCCGCGCTATCCAAATACTGCTATTCCAACCCGCAGAGCAAAATGCAGACAGAAGAAGAGTACTACGGCGTCCGAGTGGATACCGAGAAATATGCCTATTTGCTGCGGTTGAATCCGAATAAAGGTGAGTACAACCTGTATTGCTACTGCTATCGACGTGACTGGCTCGACGATCATATCAGGCAAGCAGAGCGCGGTATTCGCTTTGTCAATTCGCATTATAAGGAACTGTTCCGCATTCCGGACGGCGAATGGATTCGTATTACCTACCCGGACGGAGAAAGCGCGGAACGCACCTGTCGATACGTGGATGACTACCATTTCGAAGCCGGAAGCAGCATTTATCATGTGGCGGAATTTGCCGAAATCATGGAGGCGAACGGGAACAAAGTAGTACCGCTTCGTTCGGATCTGCCAGAACAGTGTTATGCGGTCCATGCGGAAACCGGAGAGATCATCATAGTCAAAAAAGGCGAAACCGGATTCTACAAGACGGATATTCCCACGAAAGGCACGGCAGAGAGCCGCGAGTTCGTTGAAGAATACAATCAAAAACTCGGTGTAACAAAAGCTCAGGCAGCCGCTATGTACTGGGGCTCGCTTTACGGCTTTAACACGTCTGGGGCGGATCCGAGACATTACGACACAGAAGGGAATATGCTGAAGCGAGTGAGGGACGAAAGGGAGTATGAACGATGATCGATACCTGTGTATGCTGCGGCGAATATGTTCCTGAGGGCAGAATGGTCTGCCCTATTTGCGAGGCTAAATATATGAATAAGGAGGGAGAGCACGATGGAAAAGACAGACCATTTGATATGGTCGAACTACGACCTGAACTACGACGACTGGAAAGACGACCTCGAAGCAGAGCATCCGGATCTTTCAGAAGATGAACGTATTCAACTTATGTATGAGATCAACAACGATTACCTAGCGGATGAGCGAATCAATCTGAATATTCAACTGTCAAGACCTATCATCATAATTGCCGATTTGGGGCTCTGGAACGGACGAAGAATGGGATACAAGGAGATCAAAAGCGGAAACATTCGAGACTGTTTATATGACGAAAATGACTATTCAAAATGGTTCGTGGATAAGAACGGCGACCTGCGCTGTGACTCGATTCATCACGACGGTACAAATCATTACCTTTATCGGACGTATAAGGACGGCGTCAGCCAAGAGCAGATCGAAAACCTCAAATGGAAGATCTATCACGGACAGGCGACGCGCAGGGACATCACTCGTATTACTCGTCGTCTCGGGGACGAGATTGGAAAAGTGTACGGTTGGGAGTTCCTGCAGAGAGAAAGAGAATATGTGAGGTAAAACAGTATGAGCAAAAAAGAAGAAATCTGCGAATATCTCAGAGAGTTTCACAAAGGCAGGGAGAACGCTGTACTCAGCCGCGAGCTTCAGCACATTTTTCGCCTCGATGGAAGAAATATCAGGCGCAACGTAGCCAAACTACGTCAACAGGGGTATCCCATCTGCAGTGATGAGAACGGTTACTATTTCGCAGAATCACAGACTGAAATCAATCAAACGGTCGGCAGGCTGAACTGCCTGGTGACCGCTGTGTCAAATGCTCGGACGGGGCTGCTATATGCAAGTGCTAATCGACCGATGGAAATTACTATTAAACTGAACTGAAAGGAGAAATACAATGCCGAGTAAGTATAATCTGACATTGGAATTATCGGCTTACACGGCAAAAGAGATCGCCAGTGAGCCGAAGACATATATGGATTTTCTCAGAACGGCGGCGAACAACTACAAATACAGCTTCGCGGATCAGGTCCTTATCTATGCGCAGAAGCCTTCCGCTACTGCTTGTGCGGAGATCGAAACGTGGAATAAGCTCGGAAGATGGGTCAACAAAGGAACCAAAGGTATCACTCTGCTCGTTGACCGGGATATTCCGTATAAGCTCCGCCACGTTTTCGATATCGCCGACACCAACAGCAGATACGGCTATGAGGTACGGCTGTGGAAATACGAAGATCGGTATGGCGAACAGGTGCTTGACGCGCTTGAGAACAGCTTCGGCTCCGTCGAAGAAAAGACGGATTTCGTCGGTACGCTGACCCGTTTTGCGGAAATGATCGTGCAGGACAACTACTACGACTATTTCGCCCAGCTCGAACAGGTACGCTATGGCAGTCTGCTCGAAGATCTCGACGGAGACAACCTTGAGCGTGAGTTTCGCGACCTGCTCATAGACAGCGTTGCTTTTCAAGTCCTGACGAGATGCGGTATCAACGCTTTCGATCTGTATGAAGCGGACGAGTTCTCGAATATCACGGACTTCAACACTCCGGAGACGATGAATATCATCGGCGGCGCGTCGAGCGATATTTCCGAAATGGTGCTTCGTGAGATCGAAGCGACCGTAAGATCAGCCGTGCGTGACGAAAGACAAAATCGCACATTTGCAGAAAAACAGAAAACGACGGATAATATAGGCGAAAAGAAAAACACCGAAAGGAGCGATGAACATGGAACTGACCTACAGACCGGAGGGCGATTACCTTCTTCCAAACCTCGAAGCGCCGGAGAGCCCGAAGATCGGGAAATATGGGATGCTTCGGTTCCGGTATCTGCGAGACCAAAAGAAAGCGATATTCAGCGGGATGCAGATGTCCGGCAGCCTGAACAACCATCTCGAACAGATAGACCGGGAGGCGACGGAGGAAGTGGAACGCCTGACCAGACAGATGGCGATGGCTCAGGGAGTAGACGAGAAGATGAAGAAGACCGATCAGATGAAGTGGGTTCAGATGATGAACTCGCTGAAAGCGTCGGCGGAGGAGATCGTTCTGAACCAACTCGTTTACAACTAAGCGGTCACGACTTTAACGCCCGGAGCGAGATACCGTATTACTACGCGCCGGACGCAAAGAATGAACTGCTTCGCAACTGCCTTGCATTAAAAGACCACCGAAAAGAGATTGCCGCGTTTTTTGAGGTCCACATGGACCGAAGAGAGCGCGGCGATTTCATTAAGACTTTCTTTGACAACACCTACGTCGAGCATATTCTCGATAACGGTGAGCGCGTCGGATACCGTGCTTATGACGACCTTCTTACCATTTGGCACGGCAGTTATCTTTCTCGGGATAAAGAGGACTTCCTGCACTGGTGGAGAGTCGCCGACGCTATCGAAGGACAGATTCTTCTTGATACTTGGCTTACCAATGAAGAAAAAGACATTATTTCCGAAGACGGACAGCTTCGATTTATTGACAGCCAAGCCGAGCAGAAGAAAACCGAGCTTTCTATCCCGCAGGCTGCTATCGACCATGTTCTCACAAGAGGAAGCGGCGTCAGTGAAGGAAAGATGCGGATCTACGAGCAGTTTCAGAAACAGGAGTCTGCCGAGAAAAACGTCAACTTTTTGAAAAACGAATACGGTATCGGCGGCTATTCCGATCCGATCCCGGAAAGCGGATATTGGGAACAGCACGACGGCAAAGGTATCGAGCTTCGCAAAGGCGATTTGAAGGTTCTTCTTCCCTGGAACAAGGTCGCAAAGCGCATCGGTGAACTCATCGCTGCCGACAGGTATCTGAACAAAGCCGAGAAAGCGGCTTACCCCGCATATCTTGCCGAAAAGGAGGAACGCGAAAGACGGTATCAGTTTGCGGGTCGTTTCAACTCTCTCGTTGAAGACTTCAACGACTATGAAACGCAGATAAACAACGACATCGTAATCATCGACCGTTATACCTCCCGCGAATTTGCAAGCCTTTTCGGGCAAGGTGAGCGAGTAAACCGTGGATACGGAAGAAATCCCGATGTTTTCGTTCTTCCTGCCATTCGGGAGATTCTTGAACGTGTCATAGCGGAAAACACACACCTGACAGACAGAGCGCAGGAACTTCTTGACGAACTGGATGAAACGGATATAGCGAAAGACTTTGAACTGACTGAGGACGAGAAAAATCCTCCTCCCGAACCAAAGAAAGAGCTTCGCTTTTCTCTCGGAGATAAGGTGTATATCGGCAGTAAAGAGTATGAGATCCTCGGGCTTGACGATCCCGTTGTTCTGTTCGACCCGGAGTTTCCGATTCTCACACAAGATATGCCGAGAGAGGAGTTTTTTCGTAAAGCGTCAGAAAACCCGCTGAACGATAAACACCTTGTCATTGTTGAGGAACCGACTGTTCCCGACGAAACCGATCATGAAGCGGAACGGGCAATCAATGAACACGAAGCAGAGTTCGGAGCTGACGGGACGAGAGTGTTCAGCGAAGTTCCGAATACCTCCGGCTACGATCTCGGATTCGGACATCTCGGCAACGGGATTACGGTCTGGAACAGACTTGAAACCGAAAACGGAGATTTCAAGACTGTCGCGCATATTGCCACCGACAGGACGGTAACAATCTACGATGAAAAAATGCCGGAGGAAGTCAAGGTCAAGATATACGACTTCGCTGAAAAAGAAGACCCGAACGTCTCCGCGTCTCAGCCGGGTAAGGTCTTCGAGAGCCGCCCTGAGAATGAAAAACTTCCCGTATATGACCGATCCACGGAGATCCTCTACACCGTTCTCCATAAGCTCAATATGGATGACGTAGGGCTGGACTTTGAAGGTGACGACATTATTGCCTTTGATGATGATTACCAATGGAAAGGCAAAGATTTTTTTCGATTCCTGATTGATGAATGCTTCGTCTTTGAAGACGGAGGCAGAGTCACCGGTATTGACGATAAACTCCTCGCAGATTTCACCGCGCTTGCGGCGCACAACGGCGTCCTTGTTGTTGACAACCGCTATTACAAGCCCTGGCGCGAATACCTTCAGGCAAAGTTTGATGAACCCGGTGCAATCGTTCTTTACCGTATTGGGGACTTCTATGAGATCATGGGCGACGACGCAGAAAAGGTCGCTGGATCGCTTTCGCTTCATCTCGGTTCTCGCAGTTATCTGCTCGACAGGCGTATCCCGATGTGCGGCTTTCCTGCACACAAACTCGACGCCTACGTGGATATGCTGCACGACAGAGGCCACGACGTAGTTCTCTTTGAAGACGGCAAGGGCGAAAGGCTCAATAGTCCGTATAAAGACAATCCTATTGACACGATGCCGGTCGCCCGTATCGACGTGCTCGACGAGAACGGCGAGGTTGAGATCAGCACCGATTTCACGGACGAGAGTGCATTTCTCCGCAACGTCTTTGAGGAAAACGAGCGTGGGACAAAGATGCGCGTCGTACTTTACCGTGACAATAACGGAAGGACGATCCCGACAAACTTTGTAGAGGAGATGAAACCGCCGTACCCCACGTATGAGTTCGTGGATTCTCCCTTTGTTCTTCAAAACCAGGAGGACGATTTGGTTCGTGCCGAAAGGCTTATCAACGAGTATAGTCAGAAAGAGTTCGGACAAGCCGCTTACTTCGGCGACATTCACAGCGTCGGGCTCGCCTATACGACTATCACCGATGAAGACCTCGAGATTCAAGTCACCGCTAATCTCAAAGAACCGAGCATAGACAAATATATTGCCGGCGTTCTTGTGGAACGGCAGCTCTTTGACAGCCTTCGTGAAATGTGCGACTTCCTTGAAGATCTCGATTTCAACGAGCTTACCGATTACACCGATGAGCAGATAGAGGTCGCCAAGAGTCAAGGGAAACAGGCTGAACCCGAAAAGGCCGAAGCTCCTCTCGCCCCGCCGCCTCAGAAGGTAAAACGGGACCTCGCACCGCATATCCTCTATCCCGAAATCAAGTCGGACTATAGGTCGAACTTCAGGATCGAGAATGACGATATCGGCGTCGGTACTCCACTTGAACGGTTTCATCATAACATTATGGCGATCCAGCTCCTTCACAAACTGGAGGACGAACACCGGCTTGCGGATACAAACGAACAGCGTATTCTGTCGGATTATGTCGGTTGGGGCGGCCTTGCGGACTTCTTCAAAGAGGATCATCCTCACTATAACGAACTCCGTGCGGTTCTTTCGGACGATGAACTTGATTCTGCCCGTGCGTCGACGCTGACAGCGTTCTATACGCCGCCTGTTGTAATCAAAGCGATATATCAGACGCTTGAGAATATGGGCTTCAAGAATGGGAATATCCTTGAACCGTCGTGCGGTATCGGCAACTTTATGGGGCTTATTCCCGGCAGTATGAGCGAATCGAAGATCTACGGCGTGGAGCTTGACAGTATCACGGGCAGGATCGCACAGCAGTTGTATCAGAAGAACAACATTGCGGTTCAGGGATTTGAAACAACCGAACTGCCCGACAGCTTCTTTGACGCTTCAATCGGCAATGTCCCGTTCGGCGACTTTAAGGTTTTGGATAAACGGTATGACAAAAACAATTTTCTGATCCACGACTATTTCTTCGCCAAAACTTTGGATAAAGTCAGACCGGGCGGCGTAATCGCTTTCATCACCTCTCACGGGACGATGGATAAGGAAAACCCGTCTGTGAGAAAGTATATTGCCCAAAGAGCCGATCTTCTCGGTGCTATCCGCTTGCCGAACAATACCTTTAAGGACGCGGCTGGGACGGAAGTAACGGCAGATATTCTTTTCCTTCAAAAGCGCGACAGACTCGTTGATATCGAACCCGATTGGGTGCATCTCGGAACCGATGAAAACGGGATCACGATGAACCAATATTTCATTGACAATCCGGATATGATCGTCGGTGAAATGCAGATGATCAGCGGTCCTCACGGAGATACACCGGCTTGTATTGCCTACGAAGATGAATCACTTTCAGACGGGCTGAACGAGGCAATACAGAATATACACGCTGAGTTCACCGAAGTTGAGTTCGATGACCTTGTTGATGAGGGCGTTGACAACAGCATCCCTGCCGACCCGAGCGTTCGCAACTTCTCTTATTCAGTCGTTGACGGCAAGGTGTATTACCGAGTCAACAGCCGTATGAACCCCGTTGATGTCTCCGTTACCGCCGAAAACCGCATTAAAGGTATGATCCGGCTCCGTGACTGCGTTCGTCAGTTGATAGAATACCAGATCGAAGACTGGCCGGACGATATGATCGCCGCCAAGCAGAAAGAACTGAACGACATTTATGACGATTTCAGCAAGAAATACGGTCTTATCAACAGTCGTGCCAACAACTCCGCTTTCAGTCAGGACAGTGCGTATTATCTGCTCACTTCTCTTGAGAATCTTGACGACGAGGGCAACTTTGTCGGCAAAGCGGATATGTTTTCAAAGCGCACCATCCGTCAGAAGGTCATCGTTACGAGCGTGGATACAGCGTCGGAAGCTCTTGCCCTTTCACTGGCTGAGAAAACGAAGGTGGATATGCCGTATATGTGCGAACTCACCGGCAAAACGGAGGAAGAGATCGCGGAAGAGTTAAAAGGCGTTATCTTCCTGAACCCGATGTACGGATATGGCGACAATATCGAACCGAAGTACCTGCCTGCCGATGAATATCTCTCCGGCAATATCCGTGAAAAGCTCGAATGGGCAAAACGAAGCGCAGAACTCTATCCCGATGATTATACCGTAAACGTGCAGGCGCTTGAACAGGTGATGCCGAAAGATTTGTCCGCAAGCGAGATCTCGGTGCGTCTCGGTTCTACCTGGATTCCGGTCGATGACGTCAACAACTTTATGTGGGAACTTTTCGGCACTCCGTGGTGGCAGCGAAGAAATATCTCCGTACACTTCGCTTCCTATACGGGCGAGTGGAGTATCGACGGCAAATCCTACGACAGAGGCAATGTTAAAGTGTATAACACCTACGGCACAGGCAGAGTCAACGGCTATAAGATCCTTGAGGAAACGCTGAACCTCCGCGACGTCCGCGTCTTCGACTATATTGAAGACGAGAACGGCAAACGAACTCCGGTGCTGAATAAGAAAGAGACCGCTATCGCGCAAGGCAAACAGCAGTTGATCAAGGAGGCGTTCGCCGAATGGATCTGGAAGGACCCGGACAGGCGCACAAGGCTCTGTAAACTCTACAACGAGAAGTTCAACAGTACCAGACCACGTGAGTATGACGGCAGTCACTTGAACTTTGTCGGTATGAACCCGGAGATCACGCTCCGTCCGCATCAGGTCAACGCTATCGCACACATTCTCTACGGCGGCAACACACTTCTTGCACACGTCGTTGGTGCCGGTAAGACCTACGAGATGGTAGCCGCTGCGCAGGAGTCGAAACGGCTCGGATTATGCCGTAAAAGTCTCTTCGTTGTTCCAAATCATCTGACCGAACAATGGGCATCCGAGTATCTTCAGCTCTATCCAAGTGCGAATATTCTTGTCGCCACCAAAAAGGACTTTGAAACCAAGAACCGTAAGAAGTTCTGCGGCAGGATCGCCACAGGAGATTATGACGCGATCATCATAGGACACTCTCAATTTGAAAAGATCCCGATGTCGGTCGAAAGACAGATCGCTATGCTCGAACAGCAGGAGCGTGAGATACTGCAAGGCATTGAAGAACTGCGCCGCAACAGAGGCGAAAACTTCTCCATCAAGGCGATGGAAAAAGCTCGCAAGTCGATAAAGCAGAAGCTCGAAAAGCTGAACGATCAGTCCCGGAAGGATGACGTCGTGACCTTTGAAGAACTCGGCGTTGATCGACTGTTCATCGATGAGGCGCACTACTACAAGAACCTTGCCGCGTTCACGAAAATGAGGAACGTCGGCGGTATCAGCCAGACCGAAGCGATGAAAAGCTCCGACCTGTATATGAAGTGCAGATACCTTGACGAATTGACCGGAGGACGCGGCGTTGTCTTTGCGACAGGTACGCCTATCTCAAACTCTATGGTTGAGATGTACACGATGCAGAAATACCTTCAGTACGGTACGCTTGCACGAAACGACCTCGTTCATTTTGACAGTTGGGCGTCCACTTTCGGCGAGACCGTGACTGCAATAGAACTCGCACCTGAAGGCAACGGATACCGGGCGAAGACGCGATTCGCCAAGTTCTACAACCTCCCCGAACTGATGAGTATGTTCAAGGAAGTCGCGGACGTGCAGACGGCTGATATGCTTCATCTTCCCGTACCGAAAGCGAATTACCACAACATCGCTCTGAAACCGTCTGACCACCAAAAAGAAATGGTCGAAGGCTTGTCGGAACGCGCCGAAAGAGTGAGAAACCGTATGGTCAATTCCAGTGAGGACAACATGCTCTGTATCACCAATGACGGACGCAAACTCGCGCTTGACCAACGTCTGCTCAACGATATGCTCCCCGACAGCGATACCGGCAAAGTATCTGCCTGTGCGGAGAACGTGTACGAGATCTGGAAACGCACCGAAGCAGACCGCTGTACTCAGTTGGTATTCTGCGACCTGTCCACTCCGAAAGGCGACGGCTCTTTCAACGTGTACGATGACCTGAAAGCCAAACTCATCGCCAAAGGTATTCCAGACTCAGAGATCGCGTTCGTTCATTCGGCTGAAACCGAGACCAAGAAGAAAGAGTTGTTCGGCAAGGTGCGAAGCGGACAGATCAGAGTTTTGATCGGTTCAACGCAGAAGATGGGTGCCGGCACCAACGTGCAGAAGAAGCTCATAGCCTTGCACCATCTCGATTGTCCGTGGAGGCCGGCGGATCTTCAGCAGCGTGAAGGTCGTATCATTCGTCAAGGCAACGATAACCCCGAAGTCGAGATCTACACCTACGTCACGGAAAACACCTTTGACAGTTATCTGTATCAGTTGGTGGAATCGAAGCAAAAGTTCATCGGACAGATCATGACGAGCAAGTCGCCCGTTCGTTCAGCGGAAGACGTGGACGAACAGGCGCTTTCTTATGCGGAGATCAAAGCCTTGTGTACGGGCAACCCGCACATCAAGGAAAAAATGGACCTGGATATCGACGTCGCCCGCTTGAAACTGCTGAAAGCAAACCACCTTTCCCAGCACTACGCTCTGGAGGATAAGATCTTAAAGGAAATCCCGCAGCAGATCGCTTCTTTAGAACAGCGTATTGCCGGATACAAATCGGATATCGCTCACGCAGGAGCAAATACGCATCCGAACGATGACGGCTTCTCGCCTATGGTCATCAAGGGCGAGACATTTACAGACAAAAAGGCGGCAGGCACGGAACTCCTCGCTGCATGCAAAACGATGACGAACCCGGAGCCGGTCAAGATCGGCAGTTATCGCGGGTTAGAAATGGAACTGTTCTTTGATACCTTCAGCCGTGAATACAAGATCACGCTGAAGAACGAACTGCGGCATACCACTCCGCTCGGCACGGACATCTTCGGTAATAACCAGCGTCTCGACAACTTGATCGCTTCGTTCCCTGAAAAACAGACGGCTTGTGAGAACCAACTCGAAAACGAAAAGGTACAGCTTGAAAACGCAAAGGCGGAACTGGATAAACCTTTTGTTCACGAGGAAGAACTCAAAACAAAATCCGCCCGGCTTGCGGAACTGAACGCGATGCTCGACCTTAACAAGAAGGACAACGAAATTGTTGACAATGATAGAGAAGACGAAATCGAAGATCCCGTCAGAAAACGGGAAGAGCGGGACGACCGCTGAAAGGAAAGAGGTGATGAATATTGAGGACGGATATTCACAGAGTGAAGCAGATCACGAAAGAAATGAGAATCAACGATCTGCTCTATGATAAGATGAAAGAAGAATACGACTGTTATGTAAGAGGACTGCACCGATTGAACCCGAAGGATATTCCCGAGGCGACGGAACAACTCTATTTTCATCGAAGGATACTGTCGCTTCTGTCTGACCGTGACTTGCCGCTTCGAAGCTCTATCGGGCTTTATTCGCTTGAAAGTAAACTCCTGAAAATTGAGGCACAAAGAGAGCAGTATATTGGCGACAGCGATACCGACGCAGACGTTTATACCTTTCTCATGGAACTCGGCTATCGTATCTACGATCTCATTACTCCGATAGGCGTTACTCCGGAGGAAATGTTCGACAGATTAATCGATCGAGAAGGAGGACGAACGGATGGATAATGCCGAAGAGCTGAACGTAAAACTGTTTCGGAAACTCGAAAGCGAACTGGCAGAATATAAACAGAAACTGCTTTCCATGCCGGCAGGAGAAATACTGACGCATGCTTATGAATACACGATCCGCGAGGACATTGTATATGATCTGGAGTATAACGATCTGTCAGCTGAGCAGGCATCGGCGCTTCTGAAACTTGATAAACCGCTGGAAGCAATCTATCAGAAATTTGAGCATATGGACTGCTCCTATATGAGCATGATTCATCAGGCGATAGAGTTGAAAGCGGATGATCTGATAATGACAAGAAAGTGCGACCAGCCGGAGATCGGAAGGTAGGTGCTATGTTTTGTGGGTGACGGAGGAACAGATAGAACGAGCGAAGCAGACAGACCTTCTAAGTTATCTTCAGCAATATGAGCCAGACAATCTGCTAAAACTCGGTAACGCGACCTATTGCACAAAGGAACACGACTCACTCAAAATATCCAACGGTTTATGGCACTGGTTTTCACGTAATATAGGAGGCAAAAACGCTCTTGACTATCTCATAAAAGTCAAGGGCTTTTCTTTTCCCGACGCTGTGGCTGTGTTGACGGACGATTGTGCTTCGCTCAAACCCGCAAATGAGGTGCGCTTTACCGTGGAGAAGAAAGAATTCGAACTTCCTCCTTTGAATCCGGACATCTCTCGGGTAAGGCGGTATCTTTTTCATCGCGGTATCGACGGCAGACTGATCGACTTCTGCCACAGACAAGGAATGCTCTATGAGGATGCAAAATACCACAATTGCATTTTCGTCGGCAGAAACGAGGCTGGTGAGCCGAAATACGGTGCTGTGCGAAGTACCGTGTCATCTTTTAAGCGAGAACTCGACGGCAGCGATAAGCGGTATTCTTTCCGTATCACTCCGGCAAAAGAAACCAACGCGGTCCATCTGTTTGAATCAGCGATAGATCTGCTGAGTTGTATTACGCTCGACATTATGGAGCATAGGGAATGGGCAACGGATGATTATCTTTCACTTGGCGGTGTATACGCCAATGAAGAAAACCGCCCGTCGGTTCCAATAGCTCTGCAAGCGTACCTGGACCGTAATCCAAACACGGAAGTGGTCTTCTTCCATCTGGATAATGATGAGATCGGCAGGCGGGCGACGTCTCAGATCTTTCGCGGACTGCATGGCAAATATGATTTGCTCGACAATCCACCAAACAGGGGAAAGGACTTTAATGACTATTTGAAAATGGAAAAAGAGAGAAGGGAGATTTCAAGATGATGAAGATTAAAATCTATCAGATTAACACGGGAAGAGACGACGAGAGACTGGCATTCATGGGGCTTGATGAAATTGAACATTACACAAATTCAAAAGGAATCGACAGCAGCATCTACGACTGCGTTTTCGACGGAGAAGTGGAATGCGAAGGTCTTGAAGACGTTTATCAGAGGTTCAACATTGATCATCCGGACGGATACAAGGGCAGATCGCTCTCGGTTTCCGACGTCGTAGAAGTCGTGGAATCGGAGGGCGTTGAATCCGGCTTCTTTTACTGCGACAATATCGGATTCAGCAAGGTTGAGTTTGATCCAGAGAACGCGCAAGCGCTTAAGGATGAGAAGATCACAGTATTGATGGTCGAACCCGGTAAGAAAGCATACGCGAAGGAGATCGGAACAAGCCTCGAAGAACTCTACCGTGTGCTTGACTGCGACTGCATTCAAACGTTTTATCCTTATCAGGATCTTGTCGTGATCGTCTGTGATGATGAAGGGAAAATCAATGGATCTAAACCGAACCGAGCGATCTACGGAGAGGACGGGAAAATGATGGACGTCATTTGCGGCAAGTTCTTCATTTGCGATTGTTCCACCGAAAGATTCAAAAGCCTGCCTGACGATATGATGCAGAAATACAAAAAGCAGTTTTTCATGCCGGAGCGATTGGTTCGGATCAACGGTGAAATCATGGCGATCAAATATGATCCGGAACGGGAAGCTGTCAGATGAAAGAGTATTATGTGACGATCACCGAGACATTGAGAATGAAACTTGAAGTGGAAGCGGAGTCTATGAATGAAGCGATAGAAAAGGTTCGGGACGGTTGGAGGAACGGCGAATATATCCTCGATGCCGATCATTTTGAAGACGTGGACTTTGAGGCGGAAGATATATCGCCGAAAAAGGAAATGACATACGCGGAATTGTCTTCACTTTTCAGAACAGTAAATGACAAGCATCTGGATTCCATTGTCGGGTATGTCGTTTTTACTGCTGACAGTTTCGACAAGTCGTACAACGAGGAGTCGCGTACCTATGCGATTTCGTCAAACAACAAAGCGTATCAATCCGGGATGGGCGGCTTTTCAATCTACGGCTCCTGCATTGACGGGACCGATCCGTGCTTACGAATGGACGGATATATGAGGGCTGACAACGGGTGGAAGATCGAAAAGTGCTACATGAAAAAAGATGAGTACGAACGTCTTCAGTCAGAACTGACTCCTCAAAAGACTCTTGAGCCGAGACATCTGGAAAGATAGTTTCAACCGTAGGGAGAGCGGTCGGCATTACCTTCACAAGCACCGTATCCGGATATCCCCGGATACAGCTTGTTAGGTGCTGCCGCCCCTAAAACCCCGCAGAAAGGATGTTAGTTATTTGAGAAAAAGAAAGATTGGATTTTTAGTACGACTGACCGAAGATGAAATGAAGAAACTCGATGGCAAAGTCAAAAAAGCCGGTATGTCAAGGGAACACTACGTTCGCAAAATCCTCGCCGACAGCCGTGTTTACGAAGCCCTGCCCGTTGATTTCCCAAAGTTGATCCGTGAAGTCAACCGCGTCGGCTCCAACATAGATCAGATACTCCGCATTGCATATTCCAAGAATCTGCTCGATGTTCCGAGGCTCCGAGAGGAGCTTGACGAACTCGACGCGATAGAAGACGCGATGTGGAAAGCTTTTGCTCCGGACGGCAGATAATGGCGGTTACGGCAATCTGGTACATCAAGGGTAGAGTGGAAGACGTGCTCCGATACGCTTCCAATCCGGAAAAGACGACGGAGGAAAATGCGCAGGCGGCTGCAAATCTCCACGCAGTCGGAAAGATCATCGAGTACGCGGCGGACGACATGAAAACCGAAAAGCTCATGTTTGTATCGGGCATTAACTGCAACACCCAAAACGCTGTCAAGAAGTTTAATGAAGATCTGAACAGATGGGGCAACAAAGGCGAGCGTGTCTGCTATCACGGGTATCAGTCGTTCGCCGAAGGTGAGGTTGACGCTAAAACCGCACACGAAATCGGGAAAAAACTCGCGCAGAAATTGTGGGGAGATAAGTACCGTGTTCTTGTGGCGACACATTGCAACACCGGTCATTATCATAACCACTTTGTAATCTGCGCGACCTCCATGAACGACGGCAGGAAGTTCGACAACAGCGGCAAAGACCATTATCTCATGAGGCAGGAGTCCGACAGGCTTTGCCGGGAGTACGGCTTATCTGTCATCGAGCATCCGAGAGAAAAAAGCAAGAATTACGGTGAGTGGCTGGCTGAAAAGGAGGGACGACCAACGCTCCGGAGCGTGATCCGGGAAGCCATTGACGTGGCGATCAAGGGCTCTGTCACCGAAAAGCAGTTCCTCGCCGCAATGGATGAAATGGGCTTCATCATCGACCAGCACGGGAAGTACCCAAAAATCAAGCAGGTCGGCAACGAGCGTTTCGTCCGCTTTAAGTCTCTCGGCCCCGGGTATTCTGTCGATGAGATCATTGAGCGTATTTATAGAAATGAAGATATTGAGTATCCCGAAATACCTCGGCAGGAGTCTCCGAAACAGATTTTCGAGGACGAGACTGAGCGGGTTTCCGACATGGACTACATCGCGGTCAACCGCGTGTATTTCCGCGCCTTGACGATCACACACCAAAGACCCGCGACGAACCGGAGGATGTATTTCCTCATAAGGCAGGATCACAGCGCTATTCGCGTTTATCAGGATCAGTTGAACCTTGTTACGGAACACCGGCTGAAAAACGAATCGGCTGTCAAGGACTACAAAGCAAAAGCGATGCAGGATATCGACTTGCTGACCGAAACGCGCAAGGGACTTCGCAACGATCTCAAACGGGCGCAGAGACTGAGCGAGCCGGACAGAACGACATTATCAAATAAAATCCGAATGAACATTGAACAGTGCTCGGCATCATTATCCAAACTTCGGCGCGAAGTCACGTCGTGCGATGAGGTGTTGGAGCGTATCGACAGAATGAGGGACAATCTTATACGCATTGAACAGGATAAGTTCAGAGGACAGGATAAAATCAGCGGAAAGGAGGTTATACGCTATGAACACATCAGCGGACGCAGCAGATCAGATCGTGAGAATGAGCTTAAACGGCGCTGAGTTTGCTTTGAAGGTTACGGGTAAAGGTTCCATCGAAGCGGCAAAACTTCTGACAAAAGCAATCATTGCCGCGTCAAAGGAAACAAACAAGACCAAGGGGGCGATCCGTCTTAATAATCTGATTCGTTCAGGCAGAAAGCTCGATATTGCCCGTATCCCGGATGAGGACTTGAAGCAGTTTTGTACCGATGCAAAGCATTACGGTATTCTTTACACGGTTCTGAAAAACAAGAGTTCAAAGGACGGTGTGACGGAAATCATGTTCAAGTCTGACGACAGAGAAAAATTCAATATGATCTTCACCAAGCTCGGCAAAGATCCGTCATATCTGGCTGAGGTCAGGGAGGAACTTACGAAAGAGCTGAACGAAAAATCGAAGGAAACATCACCGTCTGAAAAATCCATGAGCGCCGATGACTTTATCGACAAACTTATGGAAAAACCGGAAGAGGCCCGTTCTGAAAAAGAGCGGGTACACAAATCGGACCCTTCGACGGCTCGGACTTCAAGCTCCGGTCGA
This sequence comes from uncultured Ruminococcus sp., assembly GCA_902778145.1. GTDB lineage: Bacteria > Bacillota > Clostridia > Oscillospirales > CAG-272 > UBA1248. The sequence continues at coordinate 24,714 of CACYWW010000001.1, read as the reverse complement.
TCCGAGCCTACTTCCGACTTGCGAAGCAACCCACAACCGGACGCTTCTCCGGCGGCTCATGAACATCATCCACGCAAGTCGGTGAGAAAGGAGCTTGAAGAGATCAAGGCTGAAATGGCGCGGAACGAAAAGAACGCGCAGAGCAGAAACAGGACAAAGGTCATCGAACACAAAGATCCCGGAAGAAAGAAAAAACTGAAAAGAAGCAAGGAAAGGTAGGAATGAAAATGAACGGATTTGACGATCTCTTCGTTAAGGATAACGAAGGCAAGGACAGTAATCAGAGACAGTTTGACGAAAAGGAATTTGACAAGGACGCGTGGGCGGAAAAAAAGAAGCAGGAACGCGCCGACGCCTACGCTCTGATCGACGACGGAACGGAGACGATCATGCAGGACTCCGAAGTCTTCCGCGACTTTCTCAACGTACAGGCGCGGTTTGACCGTTACTCTGTGTCCAACGCGATCCTGATTGCTCATCAGATGCCTGAAGCCACGAGGCTTGCTGACTTCGACGGATGGAAGAATCACGACTATACGATTAAGAAAGGCGAGACCGCCATTACCATACTGGAGCCCGGTAACGAATACACGAAGGAGGACGGGACGAAAGCGTTTTCCGTTAACGTCAAAAAGGTCTTCGACATTACGCAGACCGTTGACGGCAAAGCGGTGAATCCGAAATATCCCGAACAGCGCAAAGCGATCAAGGCGCTAATCTCCTCGGCTCCCTGCGATATCGTGATGGACAGTGAAAAGGCAGGAGAAAAGCTCGCTGTCTATTCTCCCGACGCAGATGTGATTTACATTCGCCAGGGGATGGACGGCAACGACATCTTCCGCAGTCTCGCTCAGGAGATCTCAGTCGCAAGGTTCGCGGCAAAAGATGTGGACAGAAAGGACTGTGCGTTTTATGCATACTGCTCTGCCTACATTCTCTGTGAACGCAACGGATTCGATACCGGCGATTTCAACTTTGATCGCGTTCCCGAGCGTTTCAAGAAAATGGACTTTAAAGCGGTAAGAAATGAGCTTTCCGCGATCCGTGACTCGGCAAACAACATCTCCCATGACATGACCCGGCAGTTTGAAGCTATGGAGAAAGCAAACCGCAAAAGAGATGACGCGGTCAGATAAGGAGGTGTGCTGATGACGGATCAGAAAAGAGTCATCACGCTCAAGGAAAGAGAGTGTTCGGAGCTGGTCGAATATCTGATGGAAGCACGTAATCAAAGGATCGAGGAGGGCAAGCCGACAGACCGGGTATGTGATCTTATGATCAAGATCATAGATTCCCCACCCGGGAGGGAAGCAAGGATGCCGGAACGTGCGGGAAGATAGGTTCTCAAAGACCAATATCCTCTTGTACTGTCTTGGGCTGATTCCCGTCGTCTGGCTTGCGCTTCTTGTCGCTCCCGCTTTCGGCGGCGGTCTGCCGTCGCTGATCGGAAACCTCGCGGAGATCATGAGACAGCCTTTTCATATCGTGTGGTGTGAGGACAGCCTGAAAACTGTCCTCATCTTTATCGCCGCCTACGGTATGGGGATCGGCGTTTATTTCTCCACGGCAAGAAATTACAGACGGAGGGAGGAACACGGCTCCGCGAAATGGGGAAACGCAGGAGCTGTCAATAAGAAGTACAGGGACCCGGTGCCTGAGCAAAACAAAATCCTGACGCGCACCGTGGAGCTTGGACTTGACGGGAAGAAACACATGAGAAATCTGAACGTACTCGTCTGCGGCGGTTCCGGTGCGGGCAAAACTCGCTTTTACGCCAAACCGAATGTCATGCAGGCGAATACGAGCTTCGTGATCCTCGACCCGAAAGGGGAAATACTCCGCGATACGGGAAACCTGCTGACAGAGCGCGGGTACGTTATCAAGGTGCTTGATCTGATCGACACCGATAACAGCGACTGCTATAACCCGTTTGAGTATATCCGTTCAGATGACGATATTCTGAAGCTCGTAACGAACCTGTTTAAGAACACCACGCCGAAGAATGCTCAGCCACAGGACCCGTTCTGGGATAACGCGGCGCAGATGATGCTTCTTGCCCTGATGTTCTATCTTTATCATGAAGCGCCGAAGGAAGAGCAGAATTTTCAAATGATCATGGAAATGATCCGCGAGGGCGACGTGAGCGAGGACGATCCGTTAATGGAGTCTCCGCTCGATCAGCTTTTTCAAAGGCTCGGGCAAAGGGAACCGACGCATATTGCGTATAAGCACTACACCGACTATCGGCGAGGAGCAGGGAAGACGCTGAAATCCATTCAGATCACGCTTCTCTCCCACCTTTCCAAATTCAACCTCGACAGTATCACGCGGATCACAAGTTCCGACGATATGGAGCTTGGACTGATGGGCGACCGAAAGACCGCACTCTACGCCGTCATCCCGAACAACGACACGTCCTTCAACTTCATCGTCGGGATGCTCTACACGCAGCTGTTTCAGCAGCTTGACTATAAGGCAGACGTTGTTTACAAGGGCGGACTGAAGGTGCCGGTCCATCTGGTGATGGATGAGTTTGCGAACATTGCTTTGCCCGATAACTTTGAGATCGAGCTTGCCACCATGCGAAGCCGCAACATTTCCGCATCGATCATTCTCCAAAACCTCGCGCAGTTAAAGGCGCTGTATGAAAAACAATGGGAGAACATCATCGGAAACTGCGACAGCTTCCTGTACCTCGGCGGCAACGAATTGTCCACGCACGAGTACATCACGAAACTGCTCGGCAAGGAGACTATCGACATGAACACCTACGGGCAGTCGCGCGGTCGGAACGGCAACTATTCGACCAACTGGCAGATCACCGGGCGGGAGCTGATGACGCCGGATGAAGTACGCAGGCTGGACAACAAATATGCCCTGCTTTTCATTCGCGGCGAGATGCCGGTCAAGGACCTGAAATACGATCTTAAAAAGCATCCGAATATCGCAAAGACGGTAGACGGCGGCGCGGAGCCGTACAGCCACGAGAAGAAGGACTACAACCTGGCGACGCTCGTGTTTGACGAAGCTCTGATGAAAGCGCCGAAGACCGACGTCAGCGATATTGAGGAAGACGATTTTGTGATTCTGACGGAAGAAGAAATCTACGACATCCTGTACGGCAAAACCAAACCGAAAAATCAACCTATTAAGAATGAGGAGGAAAGAGAAAATGAAGGATTCCAATATCAGGAATAAGAAAGACAGTAAGACCGCAAAGCTGCCGATGACCGGAAGTGTCAAGAGGGGCTACATGATCTTCTGCGCGGTCGTCATGGTGATGACGGTGCTGTGCATGACGAGCATGACGGCGTATGCAGCAGGCAGCGACCCGCTGACCGTTGTGAATAACCTCTCGGACTTTATGTTCGGGCTTATCCGCGCAGTCGGTCTGATTCTGCTCGGCTTCGGTATCGTCCAGGTCGGTCTGTCTCTCAAAAGCCACGATCCGTCTCAGCGAGCCAACGGTTTTCTGACCGTCGCGGGCGGTATCATCATTACCTTCGCCAAAGAGATTCTCACCCTGATCACGGGCTGAAGAAAGAGCGAGGGCGGAGCGGCTTATCTGACGCTCCGCCCGAATCTTACGAAGGGAGGTATTCATATTGTCCGATAACTGGGTAGTACAGAATCTCGAACGAGCGCTTGAAACGTGGAACGAAAAGTTTGCAGAAATATGGACGCTTCTAACACAGTCGCCGGAGAGCTTCAAGGGCGGTGCGATATGGAACGTTATCGTCAGCATTCACGGAGCGCTGCAGGCCATCGGCTACGCCCTGCTTGTTTTGTTCTTCGTGATCGGCGTTGTAAAAACCTGCGGCAGTTTTGCCGAAGTGAAAAAGCCTGAACACGCTTTGAAACTGTTTATCCGTTTTGCCATAGCGAAGATCGTGATTACGCACGGTCTGGAACTGCTATTGAAGCTCATAGCCATCGTACAGGGAGTCATCTCCAACATCATGTCGGCATCGGGCATCGCCGCGAGCGGTTCTACGCTCCTGCCGTCCGGCATTATAGACGCCATTGAAAACTGCGGCTTCTGGGAGAGCATCCCGCTGTGGGCAGTCACGCTGATCGGAGGACTGTTCATTACGATCCTTTCCTTTATTATGATCATGAGCGTTTACGGACGCTTTTTCAAGATCTATATGTACGCCGCTATCGCTCCCGTGCCGCTGTCCACCTTTGCGGGCGAACCGACGCAGAACGTGGGAAAGACCTTCCTCAAGAGCTTCTGCGCGGTGTTGCTTGAAGGCGCGATCATTGTGCTTGCCTGTGTGATCTTCTCGGTCTTTGCGTCAAGCCCGCCCGTTGTGGACGGCTCCGCGTCGGCTGTCACGCAGGTATGGACCTATGTGGGCGAACTAATCTTCAATATGCTGGTCCTGACCGGCAGCGTCAAGATGGCGGATCGGATCGTGCGTGAAATTATGGGACTGTAAGGAGGTATCGTATTGGAAATAAAAATCAATAAGGAGATCCGCAATTATACGGAATCCATGTTTTTCGGACTGTCCATGCGGCAGTTCTTTTTTGCGGTCGTCGGCGTCGGCGTTGCAGTCGCCGTATACTTCATATTCCGTTCCAGCCTCGGTACGGAAACGCTTTCATGGGTCTGTATGCTCGCCGCCGCACCGTTCGTGGCGATGGGTTTCATCACATATAACGGGATGACGGCGGAGCAGTTTGCGTGGGTGTGGTTCCGGAGCAAATTCATCGAACCGCAGAAGGTGAAGTTTGAGTGTGACACCTTCTACCACGAGGCGGTCGAAAACCCGACCGCGCAGAAATCTTCAAAGAAGGGAGAGAAGAAACCGAAATGATGAAATCACTCAAGAATATGCTGCACCAGGACAAAGAGCAGTATAAGGTACCTAAGACCGTCCACGACTACATTCCCATCACGGGTATTTACGCGGACGGCATCTTCAAGGTGGGAAACAAGTACACCAAGTCGTATGCGTTCGAGGACATCAACTACCTTGTCGCCAGCAGGGAGGACAAGGAGACGATGTTCCTCGCCTACTCGGAGCTTCTGAACAGTCTCGACAGCGGCGCGACGACCAAGCTGACGATCAACAATCACAAGCTCAATAAAAACGATTTTGAAAAGAACATCCTCATGCCGGAGCGCGACGACGAGCTTGCCGTCTATCGCAGGGAATACAACGATATGCTCCGTGAAAAGGCGGCGGACGCCAACGGTATCGTACAGACCAAGTACATTACGATTTCCGTCGTCAAGAAGGACGTTGAGGAAGCGCGTTCGTATTTCGCCCGCGTCGGCTCCGACCTTGTGGCGCACTTTAACGCACTTGGTTCCAAGTGCACGGAACTGGACGCGACGGATAGACTCCGTATTCTCCACGACTTCTACCGTCCGGGACAGGAGGTTTATTTCCGTTTCGATATGGCGGACATGGCGCGAAAGGGTCATGACTTCAAAGATTATATCTGCCCGGACAGTATCGAACGGTTCGACGACTGTGTGAAGCTGGGCGACAAGTACGCACGGGTGCTGTTCATCAAGGACCTTGCGGCGTACATCAAGGACAGCATGGTATCCGAGCTTTGCGAGCTCAACCGGAACCTGATGTTGTCTATCGACATTGTGCCGATCCCCACCGACGAGGCGGTACGAGAGGTGGAAAACCGCTTGCTCGGGGTCGAGACGAACATCACCAATTGGCAGAGAAAGCAGAATCAGAACAACAACTTTTCCGCCGTCGTGCCGTATGATATGGAACTCCAACGCAAGGAGAGCAAGGAGTTCCTCGACGACCTGACGACGAGAGACCAGCGCATGATGTGTGCGACGATCACGCTCGTTCATGTGGCGGACACCAAGGAGCAGCTTGACTCGGATACCGAAGCTCTGCTCTCGACGGCAAGACGCCACCTCTGCCAGCTCGCCGTGCTGAAGTTTCAGCAGATGGACGGGCTTAATACCGTTTTGCCTATCGGGTGCCGGAAGATCAACGTGCTGAGAACGCTGACCACCGAAAGCCTTGCGGTCTTTATGCCTTTCAAGGTGCAGGAGATCGGTCATGAGCGCGGCATCTACTACGGGCAGAACGCGATCAGCAACAATATGATCATCGCCAACCGTCGAAATCTCTTGAACGGCAACTCGTTCATCCTCGGCGTATCCGGTTCGGGTAAATCCTTCACCGGCAAGTGCGAGATCAGTAATCTCATGCTCGACGGCGACTCCGACATTATCATCATCGATCCGGAGCGCGAATACGCGCCGCTGGTCAAGGCGCTGGGCGGAGAGATCATCGACATTTCCGCAACGAGCAAGAACCACATCAACGCGATGGATATGAATAAGGAATACGGCGACGGCGAGGATCCGGTGATCCTCAAATCCGAGTTCATTTTGTCCCTCTGTGAGCAGCTTATCGGAAGCCGCAGTCTCGGAGCAAAGGAAAAGTCGCTCATCGACCGCTGCACTAAGATCGTGTACCGCAACTACAAGAAGCGCGGTTATACCGGCACGATCCCGACGCTCAAGGAATTCCGCGCGGAGCTTCTCAAACAGGAGGAGCCCGAAGCACAGGACATCGCCCTTGCCATCGAGCTGTTCACGGACGGCTCCTTGGATACGTTTGCAAAGAAAACCAATGTGAACGTCAACAACCGTCTGATATGCTATGACATCCTCGATCTCGGAAAGCAGCTTCTGCCCATCGGTATGCTGGTCGTGCTCGACAGCATTCTCAACCGTATCACCGCGAACAGGGCGAAGGGCAAGAACACCTTTATCTTCATCGACGAGATCTATCTGCTGTTCCAGCACGAGTACAGCGCCAACTTCCTGTTCACGCTTTGGAAGCGCGTTCGTAAGTACGGTGCGTTCTGCACCGGCATCACGCAAAACGTGGATGACCTTTTGCAAAGCCACACCGCGAGAACGATGCTTGCCAACTCCGAGTTCGTTATCATGCTCAACCAGGCGACGACAGACCGCGTGAAGCTCGCGGAGCTTCTGAATATTTCTGACACACAGCTTTCCTACATCACCAACGTGGAAGCCGGTCGCGGACTCATGAAGGTCGGCTCCGCGCTCGTCCCGTTCGTCAACAAGTTTCCTAAGAACACGCAGCTCTATCATCTCATGACGACCAAATTCGGTGAGAAGTGAGGAGGTGAGACTAAATGGATGATTTAAGAGAACATCCGCAGATCGAAGAATTGCTCGAAACGTTGGATAAAAATGAAATGCAAAAGGAAAAGGCGGAGGTCGAATCCCTTGTGGATTATATCGGCAGCATGGAAACCACACTGACCGATATGCTCAAGGAGATGCAGGAGATGCGGAAGGAGATCGACCTGATCCATAACGGGACGCTGAAAGCGAAATGCCTTGTTCTCGTCGAAAAGACAGAGGGCGGCATCAAGCAGGCTTTCGCCGTCGTGGTAAAGGTCAAGGACAATCTCGTGGAATCCGCAAAGAAAGCCGTTAAGGAGTTCAAGGAGAAAGGGAGAGACGCTTTTGTCAAAGCGGTCCGTGCTATGAAGGTTCCCGAAACGCTGGACAAGCTCGCCGGGCTGTTCGTTATCATGTCAAAAGAAACGAAGGAGAACGCCAAGCAGCTTTCGGAAATGCAGTCGGAGCTTAACGTCGGCAAGGCGCACATCAAGAACGTGGGCAGACTGTTGACCGGGAAGCTGACCAAAGACGCTGATACGGTCAAGACCGATAAAGGTATCCTTGCAAGTCTTGGAAAAATGCACGAGAAGATCAGCAACGGATTTCAGTCTCTCGCACAGAAAGCGATGAACTGTGCTGACAAGATCCGCGCGGCAAAGGTCAGAGAGTCGGTCAAGGACGCGCTCGATAATCTGAAAGGGATTCCCAGAGGGCTAACAAGGAACGAACCGTCCCGCGACCGATAAGGAGGTGGTGATCCGTGAAGGAAATCAAGACCAGAGGCTCCGGCAGAGAGACACGCTTCATTGATCATTCGTCAGATCTGTCCTCCCGTATGAAGCGCGGTCTGATACGGACGAAGGATACCGCACAAAACCTTGCCGACGACGGACAGGTCACGCCCGAAGAATACGCGGAAGACAAGATCAGATACGCTTCGGAGGACATTGCTGGGGAAGCGGTACATGATACAAAAGAAACGGCGAAAAAATCCTACGACGGAACGAAACGTCTCATTCAGCAGATCAAGCAGAAAAGACAGTCGGGAGAGACGATCAAGCAGACCGAGAAATCCACCGGTAAGGCGACCTTCAAAACAATGAATAAGGGTATCAAGACCGCAGGAAGCTCTGCCGGCAAGACGGCCAAAACCTCCGAAGCGACCGCTCGAACAACAGTAAAAACGACGCAGAGAGCAGCGAAGACCGCGGAGCAGACTGCAAAAGCTGCGAAAAAAGCGGCGGAGGCGTCGGCAAAAGCGGCAAAGAAATCAGCGGAAGCGGCAAAGGCGGCGGCGAAAGCTACCGCCCAAGCCGCAAAAGCAGTTGCCAAAGCGGTGGCTGCCGCCGCGAAAGCGATTGCATCCGGCGTTAAGGCTCTTGCCGCAGCGATAGCGGAGGGCGGCTGGGTTGCCGTGGTGGTGATCATCGTCATTCTTCTGATCGTCATCGTCGCCATGATTATCGGCTCCGGCTTCGGCATTTTTTGCAGTATGGAGGACTCCGGCACGGGTATGACCATGCGCGACGCGATCAGCGCGACCAGCACCGAGTATGAGGGACGAATCGCGGACATCAAGAACAGTACAACGTATGACAAGCTCGAAATGTACGGCGGCAGGGCGAGGTGGCCCGACGTGCTTTCCGTTTATTCAGTCAAGACAACGACGGATTCCGAAAACGGGCAGGAGGTCGCCACGATGGATGAGGACAAATATGAGATCCTCCGGGACGTGTTCTGGGATATGCACGTCATTACCAGCCGGACGCAGGAAAAGACCGAAACCGAGATCGTGGAAACCGAGGATGAGAACGGAAACATCATCGAGACAGAGCAGGAGGTCACGAACACCTATCTGTACATCATCATCCAGCACAAGACGCCGGAAGAGATGGCGGACGCCTACGGCTTCAACAGCGACCAGCGGGAGCAGCTTGCCGAGCTGACCGATCCGAAGAACGCCCGACTATGGAACAACGTCCTGTACGGCTATTCGACTGGCAACGAGCAGATCGTGGAGGTCGCAAGGAGCCAGCTCGGATATGAAGGTGGCGACATTTACTGGATGTGGTATGGTTTCAATTACCACCCCGCATGGTGCGCGATCTTCGTATCGTGGTGCGCCAACGAGTGCGGCTTTATCGAGGAGGGCGTGATACCGAAATTCGCCGGCTGTGACAACGGTATGGCGTGGTTCAAGGAACGCGATCAATGGAATGACCGCGATTACGTCCCGAACCCCGGCGACATCATCTTCTTCGATTGGAAATCGGACGGCTATACTGACACCGCCGATCACGTTGGCATCGTGGAAAAGGTGGAGGGCAATCTTGTCTATACCATCGAGGGCAACGCCCACGATGCGGTAAAGGAACGGCACTACACCATCGGGGAGAGAGACATCCTGGGCTACGGAATTCCGCAATTTTGACATTCGCCTCCGGCTCGCTCTGCGGGTCGGAGGCTCTATTACACGTTTTCGACAATTCTACCTTCATCGTGGAAATCAAATAGAATTGGAGGAAAGAAACTTGGAAAAGGAGAAAGAACCTATTGACAGAAGTGAACTTGTAGATATTTCGACCGTGAAGATCAACACTGAGCTTCCGGTCGAGGAAAGAATAAAGGACTATATCCGGCAGATCAAAGACCCATACCACTACATAGATCACGGCGTGGTCGTGACGATCAAGTTCGCCGGAAAGAAATCCTTTGACGACTGTTTGAAGGACGCCCTCTTTGCGCGGGATGCTGTATGAACGAAAAATCGCACATTTGCACTTGCCGCAAATAGTGAATAAAATGATTTGTGAAAACCCGGGAGAGGAGGAAAGAGTATGATCCTGACAAACAGGCAATCAGATAAGGTCGGCATTTATCTCCGTTTGTCTCGAGACGATGGAGACAAAATAGAAAGCGACAGCATCCACAGCCAAAGGGATTTGATAAAAGACTTCATCGGCAGAAATCCGGCGTTCAGATATAAGAAAGAGTACGTCGATGACGGCTACACCGGAACGAATTTCGACCGTCCGGGCTTTACCCGTCTGATGGAAGACGTGCGAAAAGGCGTTATCAACTGCGTGATGGTCAAGGACTTATCGCGCTTGGGCAGAAACTATATCGAGACAGGCCGGTTTATCGAGCGCATCTTTCCGTCTCTCGGACTGCGGCTCGTGGCGATCAACGACAACTACGACAGTCTTGATAAAAACAGCGGCGACAACGATCTTGTCGTGCCGTTCAAGAACCTGATCAACGACGCATACTGCCGGGACATTTCTCTAAAAATCCGAAGCCACCTGGACGTGAAACGCCGGGACGGGCAGTTCATTGGCAGCTTTGCAATGTATGGGTATGAGAAGGATGGAAAGAACAAGAACCATCTCGTGATCGACGAGGACGCCGCAAAGACCGTAGAGCTGATCTTTCAGCTTAGACTGAACGGATACAGCGCACAGCGGATCGCGGAGAAGCTGGACGAACTCGGTATGCAGCCTCCGTATGAGTATAAGAGAAAACAGGGTTTGAATTACAACAGCGGCTTCAAATCGGCGGACAAGCCGACGTGGAAGCGAGAAACCGTCATGCGGATACTGAACAGTGAAATGTACACCGGAACGATGGTACAGGGGAAGTCAAAACGGATCAATTACAAGATCAAGAAATCACTTCCGATTGTCCCGGAAGACTGGATCGTTGTTGAGAACACGCACGATCCGATCATCGAAAAGCCGGTGTTTGATATGGTGCAGGAGCTGGCGGCTCTTGACACAAGGGTATCTCCCGAACGCACGGGGGTCTATCCTCTCTGCGGTTTTGTCAAATGCGGAAACTGCGGTCAGAGCATGGTGCGCCGAGCCGTGACGCGGTGCGGCAAAAAGTATTACTACTACCACTGTTCGACCTATAAGGCGGGAGGAGACTGCACCTCACACCTGATAAGCTGCAAGAAGCTGGAGGAAATTGTTCTCCGTGCGCTCAAACGTCAGATCGAGCTATTGGATAAAGCGGAGAGGATGATCTCCTTCCTGTCAAACGACTCAGGCGACCGTTCCGGCGTTCGCCTGATCCGCGATCAGAAGGAAAAACTGATGGCGGAGATCGAGCGGTATGGAGAGCTGAAAGCAAAGCTCTACCGGGACATGGTAGAGGGCTTGATCGACCGGAAGCAGTACGAAGAACTCAACAGCAGATTCGATAGGAGCCGGAGCAAAGTAGAAGAGAGCCTCCGTACCGTGGAACAGCGAGAGCAGGTGCTTGTAAACAACCAACTGCGGTTCCAGCCGTGGGTGGAGAACCTGAAAAGGTATAAGGACATCACCGAGCTGTCAAGAAGTGCTGTGATCTCCACGATTGACAGGATCGTTGTGAAGAACGGCGACGACATTGAAGTGCATTTCAAATTTGAAGAGGAGCTATTGGAGCTGGCAAGATACGCAGAAGAAAAGGAGGACGAACGGGATGATATGCGCCAGTTATACGAGAAAAGCTGTTAAGTTCGGAGAAGCGATTTCCATTCCCGAACAGAACGACCGCATCGAGCAGTTTGCCAAGCGGTACAGACTGAATATCACAAAGAAGTATTCCGACAGAAAAGACGACCGGGACGCGGAGGACGGTTTTCTTGAAATGAAGGAGGCCGGAATGAACCGCAGCTTTGACTGCATCGTGGTTTGGTCGGCCATGTACTTCGGGAGGGACCCGCTGAACGGATATAACCTGCTTCGTCATGCGTTCTTTCCGGCAGGAATCGATTTTGCAGTCGTGAGCGATAACTTCCTTTCCGTCGGCAAAACCAGCGAGGAGATCAAACAGTACCTTGAGGATAAGTACAAGGAACGGAGAAGACTTCACAACGCAAAGCAAGCCTTGGTCGCCAGAGACAAAAGAATGAACACGTTGTACGGATATAAGATCGAGGACGGAGAATTCGTTATCGACGAAAAGGTCGAGGATACGGTCAAACAGATATTTCAGTTCGCTCTGGATGGAAAGTCAAAAAAAGATATTACGGAATGGCTCAATGAAAGCGGGATCGAATCCCCACAGATCTACCTTCGTCGGGAAGTCGGAAAAGATACGCAGGGCATCCCTCCGCTATGGAAATACGAATATGTCAAGAAGATCCTGACCGACAGACGGTATATGGGGGAACGTGCTACGTCGTCAAAAGGCGTCGTCTCATTGGTTCCGATGCCTGCCTATATTGACGAGGAGACGTATAACCGGCTCAATCTCGAAATACCGATCAGACATGTACAGAAGCGCGAAAACCCTCTGTTCAAGCTTGTATATGATAAAGATACAATGATCCGAATGTACGTTGGGGACTACATGAGCAACGGCGGATGGTACTACTATGTAAGAGAGAAAAACGATGTTACTCGCGGGTATGGGAAAAAGGCGATCCCGGCAGATGAAGTGATCGGGTACATTGAGGAAGCCTTGCGGAAAGAACACCGAATTGCCGAAAAGGTATATGAAAGATTAATCGGCAATGAGTGCCAATCGGTATACCTGAAACGCACTGAGACGCTTCGACTATATATCCAAGAACTGATGGAGCAGCTTTTGAGCGAGGTGGACGGGGACAACCGGGACGATGTGATCGCGGAACTTGACTCCCGTTATTCCGAGGCACAGACGGACCTTGAAAAGTATCAGAAAACGTACTGCGAGAGCAATCCGTGGGTAAAGCTGTACCGGGGTATGCCAACATTTGACGCTTTAAGCTTCCAAACGGCAAAGGACTATATCGACAAGGTTTTCATAATCAGAAACGAGAAGGTGGAGTTCCTTCCCTTATATAATGAATGGAAGAAACGGCTGCCGAAGGAATGGCTGGAGGTATGACATGGCAAGAAAGAGCAGAAAGAATACCGAACAAAGGGAGATCAAGGAACGGATACCCGTAATCCTTACAGAGCGGAAGGTGAAGGTCGGCGGATACGTCAGACTTTCCTCCGATCAATATGAGACTGATTCCATTGATACTCAGATCTTGATGATCCGGCAGTACGTCAAGGATCATCCCGAATTTGAGATAGCGGACATCTATTCGGATGAAGGATACTCCGGGACGAATTTCGTCCGCCCGGATTTTGCAAGGCTGATAGGCGACATCCGAGCCGGAAAGATTGAATGCGTGATCGTCAAGGATTTCTCCCGTTTCGGTCGTAACTATATCGAAGCCGGGTATTATCTGGAGAATGTGTTTCCGCATTTGGGCGTCCGCTTTATCTCGATCAACGACCGCTTTGACAGTTCAAGAGAAGAAGATCGCAACGGTCTGACACTTCCCATCAAGAACCTGATCAACTCCATGTACGCGATGGACGTTTCCAAGAAGATCGTCAAGGGTGTGGAGCTTCGGAATCAGATGGGAACGACGAAGTACCGCACGACTACCTACGGCTACCTTCTTGACAGAACGAATAACAAGCTGACCGTCGATCCGATTGCATCAAGAGTGGTCAAGCTGGTTTTCAGGTGGTATCTGATGGGCTACTCGACGGGACAGATCGCTGAGAAGCTGAACGCAGCCGAGGTGATGGTTCCGAACGTGTACAAGGAACTGGTTTCAAACAGAAAGCAATGCTCCAAAACACGCCTTTGGAATCACGCCGCCGTATGCTTTATTCTGAAAAATCAGACTTATACAGGCGATAAGGTGAACGGAAAGCAGAGGACGAGGCTTGTCGAGAATATCAATCACGAGGTAGTCTGCCCCGAAGAGTGGGCTGTTCATCCGAACGATCACGAAGCTATCATAGACCGGGAGCAGTTCAACGCAGCGCGTGAGAAACTCATGGATTATACCAAGACTTTCAGAAGCAACAGAATGAAGTCGGCTCCGCTTGGAGCGGCGTTCAAAAACGTATTTTCCAAGCGTGTGATCTGCGGGGACTGCGGCAAGGTGATGTCCTATTACAGAAAGAATAAAGGCTCCAACCAATACGGCTTTCAAGAGGCGTATTACACCTGCTCTCCGTACAAGGACGCTCCTTGCAGGAACGTTGTGTACGAGGATTACTTGAAAACCGTCGTGCTGGATCAGATCAAAAACCTTATCCGATACATCGCCGGACAAAAGGAGACGATGGAACGGTTACGAGAAGGCAGGAATGAGAAATCCGTTCTTCTATCCAACGAAAAGAAATTGATCCACCTGAAAAAGAAGGAGGCGGATACCGACAGCCTGATACTCAATCTCTATAAGGACTTGGCGGACGGGATCATTGACGAGGCAGAATATAAGCTGCTGAACGGCAAGTATCTCCGCGACAAGGAGCTTATCGGGGAAGAGATCAAGCGTGTGAATGAAGTGATCTTCAAGATGCGGAGGTGGATCGACGCCTTTGAGCATTTGGGCGAAAAGGTCAACGAGCTTCTGAAGGACGGCTCGGACAGCCAAGCCCTTATTGACGAACTGATCGATAGCGTTCGGGTTTCAAGCAAGGGCGAGATCGAGATCACGTTTAAGTGCCAAGATATTATCGAACGATTCAGAGAATTGGCAGGTGAGGAAGATGAAGAAGATAGCGGCGTATCTCAGACTATCGCTGTCTGATAGGGATCTCGGCGAGAACGGCAAGGACGAGAGCAACAGCATAGAGAATCAACGAATGCTGATCCGCAATTATCTGACAGGACATAGTGAGATCATAGGCGAGGTGGTCGAGTACAAAGACGACGGATATACCGGTTTGAACTTCAACAGACCCGCGTTCCGTGAAATGATAGATGACGCAAAGAAAGGCTATATCGGTACGATTGTCGTCAAAGACCTATCCCGCTTCGGCAGGGACTATATCGGCGTCGGCGACTATCTGGAGCAGATACTTCCGTCTCTCGGCGTTCGTTTGATAGCAATTAACAACCGCTATGACAGCAAGGAACAGGGAGCGAGTATCGCCGGGATAGATTACTCAATAACGAATCTCGTCAACAATATGTACAGCAAGGATATTTCAAAAAAGATACGAAGCGTTTTCGCGGCGAAATGGAAACAGGGACTGAACGCTACCGCCTCAGTCCCGTATGGCTATATGATTGATAAGGACGACCCGACGCTCACACCTGTCATTGACGAGGAAGCGGCACAGGTAGTCAGGCGCATTTTCTCGCTGGCTATTGACGGCTATTCCTCAAAAGAGATTGCAGAGCGTCTGAACGCCGACGTTGTTCTGACTCCGAAGATGTATAAGGAAAAGAAATTTGGAATAAAGTCCGGCAAAACGATCTCGCCTCCGGAAGAAATGCTCTGGAATACGCACACGGTTCTGAATGTTCTAAAAAAATATGACTACACCGGAGCCAGGGTGCATGGCAAGATCGAGCACATCGGCGTCGGATTGGGCAAGACGAAGATCAAGAACAAACGTGATTGGACTGTTGTAGAGAACAATCATGAGCCGATAGTATCAAAAAGCGATTACGAAGCCGCACAACTGATAATTCAAAGGTGTAAAGACCCGTCCAAATTCAAAAACAGCAACAACAATCTGCTTGCAGGTATGGTGAGATGCGGATGTTGCGGACACCTCTTGCAGTTTCTCGGATTTGATAACCGGCACCTTTATTGTCAACACGCCACCGACGTGGGCAGCAAATCAAAGTGCTGCCGGGATCAGTACGATGCGCTGACCATTCGTTCCGTCGTTCTTCATTCGCTGAGAGTACATCTGAAACTTCTTTCTGATGCGAATGATGTTCTAACAGAGCAATCCAGAAATCTGCTTCCGACCGAGCAGGAAAATGAAAGCAAGATAAGACGCAGGCTGGAAGAACTGAGTGACGAGTTTGTCAGACAGTATGAGAACTACGTCAACGGTCATATTGACCGGGCAGGGTTTATGAGCGTTAAGGAGCAAATCGCCGAAGAAAAGGAACGTTTGGAAGCGCATCTTAGCGATCTCGAAAAGAACCGTGATGAAAAAGACAGGCTGCTCTTTGAAATGAAACGGACACTGAACATTGGAGAGGTCGTTAAGGATTGCAGAACGATCAAAAAGACGGTTCTTCTTGCGCTGATTGATGAGATTCGTGTGAAGAACGGCAAGGATATAGAAATCAGATTCAAATTCGAGGATCTGTATCGGCAGGCGCTTGAAGAAATTGAAAATGCAGGTTGAAAAAAACTCCCTCATTGTACGGAAGATGTACAGTGAGGGAGAGTTTTTTACTGCTTTGAGGGATTGATTAAGTCGATATTCTCGTCTTTGAGCAGTTTAGAGATCGCAGTCCAGGCAACGTATTCAAACAAACCCCTATTGATACACTCGGTGCGAATAAGCTCGACCGTCCATCTTCGATGACCGAAAGGTGGTTGCTCTTGAATAATGTCGAGAATCATTTTGCGCTTCTCGTCTGATATGAAGGCACGGCGTTCGGGGGCTTGTTTTCCTTTGGAAATAACCGTATCTTTTAATCCCAATTCAACGTACTTTGCGCGGACGTTTTGTATGGTAGCCCTTGTTACGCCCAAATCTTCCGATATTTGAGAAACGGTACGATAGACCGGATTGTTGAAGTCGGACGCCAACAAGATTTTAGCACGCATGGCAGTCTCTTCGTTCTGCGTACTTATTACCTCATTCAAATAAGCGCGATCTTCATCCGAGAGATAAATAAAGAATTTTGTTTTGCCCATTGTATTTACCCATCTTTAGACTGTTATTCCATGCTTCGACAGCAATTCTTTGAAGAACTGCTGAACGATCAGCTTTGTTTTAGATTCGTCTTGAAGCTCTTTCCCGCCAAATCGGTACACTTCATATCCGGCAAGAGTCAGATCCCGCTGTGCGGAAACCATAGCGGCATACTTGTCTGCCGAAGCCAGGTAATCCGGATACTGACGACCGGCAATCTGCTTCATTTCTCCGTAATGCTGAACGCCATCCAACTCAATTACGATTCGCTTGCTGTCCGAAATAAGCATTAAGAAGTCCATGCGCTGATGCTCAAAAATCTTTTTGATCCGATCTACTTCCAATTTGGGATCATAGTAGAGCCATACTTGCGGAAGCAATGCAGGGATATTTCCACTCTTTTCAGCAAGCTCCAGATAGGCATTATAGAATCTTTCTTCGATAGGCGACCCTAATGATTGACGGAGAAAGACTTTCAGATCAACACCACGGTCAAGAATATAGAGCTTTTCTAGATACCATTGTTGAAGCATCGACCAAGACAATCCATGAGCGGAAACCGGCTGATCATATACAAGACACTGACCTGTATTACCGACGATCCTTATGTCATTGCTTATGGCATTCTGGATAACGATATCAGGCTTGTACTTTGAAGCGAATATGATGTTTTTAACTTCGCCTTTTACTCCGGGATCAAGATCTACAACAGTATAAACCGGAATGTTGGCGATAGAGGAGGTCTGCTGTAATTCAAATCCGTCTCCGCTCAAATACTTGTTGATCGCTTCAACGCAAATTGAATTATCGAAATCTTCTCGTTCAGTAGTATCCCGATGCCATTTGAAACGGCGCATTGTTGGGTGAACGTACTGTTCAAGGAAGTATCTGAAATCTGCATCATCGACCGTCAACAGTTTCAAGTATTGGAAGAATAGAAACTCATAATCCCAATCATCGTTGTTGTCCATGTGCTGACGAATATCGTCGATTGCAGTTTTCATATTGAAACGATGGTCGGTAGTCGGCATTTGATTCGCTTTCGGATAAACACGCCTGACAAACTCGGAAACGGCCATTGATCCGGAAATGCACCCTATTTCAATCAGATCTTGTATGATTAGCTGACGAGTGAATTCTTGTATCTTCATATTGATTACCTCTATGGTATATTCTGAAGTAATGATATTATACTACACTTTATGAGAAAATGCAATGTGTTTTTATTAAGGTTTATATATTATGATATTGACAAAATAGCACGGGCGCTTTTGACGTCCGTGCTGTCATAGGGGAGACTTCACCTTACTTTATCGTGTATTTCTTCAGAATTGCTTTCAGGCTCTTCATATTCTTCGTGAGTATCGCTGCTTCTTCCGGGGTACAATCCAAAAGAGAATAGAATTCATCGCCGTCTCTTGTGCTGTTGGATGTAGCAAGGTTGTCTACCAACAGTTCATCTGCCGGAAGATTCAAAGCGTTTGCAATCGTAATGAGCGACTGCAAGCTGCAAGCACGTTCACCGCGTTCAACACGACCGAGCATCTGCAAACTGATTCCTGTTTTTTCAGACAAATCATCGAGCGTCCATTGTCGCTGTAATCTATAAAATCGGATACGACTTCCGATACTTACAAGATCAATCGCCATTCGCATCACTTCCTTTGCTGTAAAATCCCTATGACTATATTATATTACGCATTTCCTACTGATTGGGCAAATGTGCGATTTTAGGATGATGTCAGTAAACATAGCTGAAATGAAAGATGATGCTTGTGGATTATAACTTGAATGCGATTGAACCGGTTTTCCGGTTCATTTTTTTGTTCCGGATGAATGTAAGAGTGCAAGTGGACGTCTTTTGCGCGCCACCAGCACCCTGCCCCCTTGGAGAAGATGCACTGCCAGACGAATTACAATAAAAATGATACTTTCGGGGCATTGTCGATCATGCCTTTACTTCTTATAATTACTATAACTATGATTATCTGCATTTTGCCGGAGGTATATATGAACATTGAAGAACTGGAAATCAACAAATTCGATACCATTACGGCATCAAACGTGGAGTGGCTTTGGTATCCTTACATACCGTGCGGAAAAATCACGGTATTACAGGGCGATCCGGGCAGCGGTAAATCTATGTTTATTATCGAAACGATAGCAAGACTTACCAAAGGACAGATGCTGCCGGACAAAGTTATGAGAGAACCGATAAACGTCATCTATCAATGCTCCGAAGACGATATTGCCGACACTATAAAGCCGCGATTTGATAAAGCAAATGCAGATTGCGGAAGAGTAGCATTTATTCGTGAGGATTTGAGGAGTCTAAGCCTGGATGATGAGATATTCAGGACGGCAATTATAAACCATGATGCAAGGCTGCTTGTAATTGATCCTTTCCAAGCATACATCGGAGAATCAGATCTTTCGAGTGTTTCAAGTATGCGCAGGATAATGAGAAAGCTGGGCATGTGGGCTTCGTCAACAAACTGTGCCGTCGTTCTTGTTGGTCATCTTACAAAGAAGGCTCATACAAAAGAGCTGTATAGGGGACTTGGCAGCATAGACATAGTTGCGCTTGCCAGAAGTGTTCTTCAAGTGGAACAATCAGAAGAAAACTCTAAACTTCGCTATCTTCGTCATATCAAATCAAGCCTCTCCGGGCTTGGTTCTGAATTGACATTTACAATTGATGACGACGGCAAGTTCAAATGGATTACTAATGAGGATGCTATCGAGGATTGCTCTCTCAAGGAAGTGAAAGACAGTATTTCAAAATGCAAAACCGAAGTAGCTGCCGATTTGATCATTAAATATCTGTCAAATGGTCCTATGCGTTCCACAGAGGTTTATGAATTGGTTTGCAGTACGGGCATTGGAGAGAGAACCGTTAAAGAGGCAAAGAACAGAATAGGAATAGTTTCGATGAGAAGAAACGGCGTTTGGTACTGGAGTCTTCCAACAAAGGAACAAAAACTGCCAACGCTATATAAAGAATAGAGGAGTAGCTTCACTTGAGTGAAGCGAGTGCATTCATGGAATTGGATAATCAAATCTTAAACGAACGGTTTCTCGGCATGGCAGACGAAGATATGCGGGAAGTTGACATTCGCGGAGCAGAGGTGGTTCGCCGTCAGTTTTTGTCCCACATGAAGGAGAGCATGGTTACATTCCGTCCGAACGGCTTGCAGTTCAATACCTGTTGTATTGCCGGTTTTACGGACGTGACCCATGTGCTTCTGATGGTCGATTGGGAGAAAGGCTGGTTTATCATCAAACCCTGCGATCCCGACGACAGGGACGGACAGCGCTGGTGCAACGTCAAGGGAACGGAAAGAAAGCCGAGGTTCATTACCGGGAAGCCTTTTGCGGAACGGCTGTATAAGAGGCTCGGCTGGTGCTTCGGGAAAAGCTATAAGATCTGCGGGACTTATGCGCGCCAGATAGACAAGAATGATGAGATCGTCATGGTGTTTGAGTTTAAGGACGCGGAAGAATACATGCTGACAAGGAAGTCAAGAGCCTCGGCGGGAGTGGACGACGCTGAACTCAGCGCAGAAGATCTCACGAAGCTCGAAGAGTTTGAAAGGCAGAAAGAACTTGAAAAGCAGGAGCGTGAAGCCGCAAAAGCAGAGGGACGCGAGTATAAACGGTCGAGAAGAAAGAAAAACCACTTTCCAGAGGAATGGGAAGAAAACCTCGGAGTAAAGTTCGAGGAGCATCAGACAAAGATAGAGTTCCCGCATCTTCCGAGCAATAGTAAAGAGGCAGAGCAAATGGGAATGAGCTTCTTTGCGGATACCGAAAGGAAGGAAACGGATGACCATTAACAGAGGACTTGGTGTTTATTTCTTTGATGACAGGATCAGGTTTTCAGATACTACGATGAATGAACTGAAAGATCCAAAATATATTCACCTTTTGTTAGACAGAAATCAGAAGCACCTATACATCAAACCGAGCGAGAAGCGAGATAATGATACATTCAAGGTCGTTCGGCATAAGGATAAAGGCGGCATGGTCTATCGCATATACTCGAAAGGTTTCGTGAAATACCTGGCTTTTCTGATTGGGCTTCCATACCCATCAGATTCCGTATGGTACGATGTCGTAATGCAGGAGGACGGGCGAACTGCGTTTGTCAATCTGAACGATTACCATGTCACTCCTTACAGAGCAGACCAGTCATAAAAGGAGAAGATGAAAGTGGCGGACGAGAAATACACAACTGAACAAACAAAGGAACAAATAAGAGAGCGGTACGGCAAGGCGCGTGACATGAGTAAGGTCACGTTTATTCCTGCGCGCAAAGAGATCCGCCCTTATGATCCAAGTGTGAGAAAAAGAGTGGTTGTGTATTGCCGCGTATCTACGGACGGCATTTCTCAGACGACTTCTTTTGAATTGCAGAAAAACTACTATCTTCGGTATGTCCGCCAGCGTCCGGATTGGAAGCTGGTCGCGCTTTATTCGGATGAAGGCATTACCGCCACGAGTATGGATAAGCGAACCGGCCTTTTGACGATGCTTGAAGATGCAAGAGCAGGCAAGTTTGATATGATCATCGTCAAGAATCTGTCCCGCCTCAACAGAAATCTGAAGGACTGCCTTTCCATCGTCTATGAGCTGCGGAAACTGCCTCATCCGGTCGGTATCCTCTTTGAAACCGAGAATATGTTTACGCTCGATAAGAACATCGACTTCACGCTGACGGTGCTATCTCTTGTCGCAGAGGAGGAGAGCCACAAGAAATCGGAAGCGATGAACGCTTCCTACTTCATGCGCTTCTCGCAGGGCGACTATATGATACCGAGTCTTCTCGGATACAAGCGTGTCGGTGTGAACGAGATCGCCATTGACGAGGAAGAGGCGAAAACCGTTCGCTTGATCTTTGATATGTACCGGGCAGGAGCGCACCCCGAAACGATAGCGAATGTGCTGATGAAGCTCGGCAGAAAGACACATCAACACACGACGAAGAACGGCAAGGTGATCGGCGGCAGGCTGAAATGGACGGCAAGCTCCGTCGTGAGCATCATACGGAACGAGCGCAGAGCAGGCGACGTCCTGGCACAAAAGACCTTCACTCCGGATTTCAAGGATCACAAATCGGTTGCGAACAACGGCGATCTTCCGCAGTTCTACGCCCGAGATCAGCATGAAGCCATCATTCCGAGAAAAGAATATGAGCAGGCGAACCGGATGCTTGACGCAAATGCCGGAGGATGGAAACACGGATTGCAGCAGCTTGAAGTTTTTGACGCAGGAGCGTTCAAAGGCTTTGTCGGCGCTGTTCCGAATTGGAGAGGATTCAGTGCGGAGGACTATAACCGTGCCGGCCTTCGCGCAGGAGGTTACAGCGAGGAAACTCTGCAAGGTATAGAGGATAAGATCAGGGAGCATATCGAGGAAGAGGAAAAGAAGATGTCCGCCTCCGCAATAGGCTTTCAGCATCGTTACGCCATTGACTCGGATAACTATGAACTGTTCCCGGACGTCGATGTGGTCGTTGAGGATGAGAAAGAGAAGAAGACGCCCGAAGAGAGCTTTTCCAAATGGGTGGACAAAGCCAATAACGAACTGTCCGAAACAGAGACGGACAAGTATCGCTTCGGCAATTACGATTTCAGTGGGTGTGAAGTATTCAGACCCGAGTTTTTCAGCGTCCGTGAAAAAGCCTGCGTGACGTTCGATCACAAGGGAGTGGCGTTCAACGCTATGTGCAACAGGAAGCTCAATCAAGGTGAGCAGATTATCGAACACGTCGATATCTTCTATAACCCGATAAAGAAACTCATCCTTATCAGGAAAGCCAGTGAAAAGACTCCGAGATCTCTCCATTGGCTTCGGTGTAAGGATGATTCTGTCAATATGCGCCGATGCAGCAGCACCGGGCTGGTTGGCTCAATCTATGAGAATATGGGTTGGGAAACCGAATACAAGTACCGTGTGCTTGGAACGAGGGTTAAGGTAGAAGATGAAGAAGTAATTGTCTTCGCTCTGACTGACAACTATATGATCGTTCCAGCAAAGAAAGGCTCACTCGTCAGCCTGGATACAAATAATCTCTCTCCAGAAGAAGCAAAAGAAATGATGCGGGACGGGAGAGTACCATCCAATGAGTTCATGCCAAATCTCGATGACTTCGATCTCGGCAACGGTCCGATGTCAAAATCCGCGAAGATCATGGCTCGAAGCAGAGCGATCTATTTTGACGAGATCACCGACAGGGTATCCGGCACGATCCACGTCAGTGAGCTTGAAGATAAGAAGTTCGATCCCGCCTGCATCCAGAGCTTGATCGAAAGAGGTATCACCCCGGAAGAAGGCTGGCTCTATTTGAAAGGGATGGCTGTGATCGGGAAAAGCAGCTTCACGATCTTCCCGGAAAGCTGGAATGAAAAATGCGGCGAGAGGTATTATGACTCGACCGGGCTCAAGATCAATGAGTGCTTTGCAGAAAACGGAAAGATCGAAAGCGGCATTCCTTACGGTTGGACTGTTGGATTGGAGCTTCCCAGCCCACAGAAAGTCCGAGAAGAGATAGCGCAACTGAAATCCGAGATGGCAGGGTGAGCAATGGTTGAGACACATTACAAGATTCCAAATGCGCCTTGTCTCGCTCTCCTGGCTGATCTTCACGGCAGGCCATTTCAATTCGTGGTAGATATCCTTCGGCGTCACAAACCCGATTTGATCTGTATTGTCGGTGATACTGTCTACGGGACACATCCGGAGAGCGACAGATCGCCGCTTGATACACAAGAGAATGTGCTGCCGTTTTTGAAAGCCTGCGCAGATCTCGCGCCGAGCTTTCTTTCGCTCGGCAATCATGAGTGGATGCTTGACGATAGGGACTTGAAACAAATCTCAGCCTGCGGATTAACCGTCTTGGACAACGATTTCAAAGTCATCACATTAAACGGCAGTCGGATCGTGATCGGCGGATTGACGAGTGCGTATTGCCTTGCGTATAGGAGATTTGTCGCAGGATTGATTGCTGAAGAACGAGCTGAACATCGATACCCAAAGAAAGAGTGCGGAGGGAATGAGAACCATGCTCCCAATACTGAATGGCTCAAAGGGTTTGCAACCGAAAAGGGATGGCACATCCTATTATCTCATCATCCGGAATACTGGCCGCTGATCGCACCGCATCCGATTGAACTCTGTTTGTCAGCTCATGCTCACGGAGGACAGTGGCGTATTTTCAATCACGGCGTCTTTGCTCCGGGACAAGGATTCTGGCCGTCGCTCACATCAGGCGTCCATGAAGGCAGGCTGGTGATCAGCCGAGGCTTGAGCAACACGGCAAAAGCGCCGAGACTTTTCAATCCGACCGAAGTCGTGTATGTTGAGGGCTTTTGAACTAACCTTGCACCCTTGAAGATGTAAGAGTGCAGGAAAAACAGAATAAAACAAGAAAAAAGCTGGTTTTACCTCGTAAGGAGGCAAAATCGGCTTCTTTTTTTGCACTCTTGTTGTCCCTAACGTGCCATTAGCACTGGACGAAACGCCGCAGATCCTGAACGTTCTTAAGGGCGATATGAGTTTCGTGGGGCCGCGGGCGTTTCTGAGCACGAATAAGCTGTCATATGAGCAAATGGATCCCAAAAGGCGGAAGAGACTGACTGTACGCCCCGGAATAACCGGATACAGCCAGGCATATTACCGGAATTCCATCGGACTTGATGAGAAGATCGAATATGACTGCTACTATGTCGATCACATATCCTTTCTTATGGATCTGAAGATAGTGTTCAAAACGGTCGCCTCGGTGTTGAAACATGAAAACATCTATTCAGACAGTCCGAAAAAGAAATGAGAGTATGGTATGAAGAAAGTAATGATCATCGGCGCGTCTATTCTCCAGCTGCCGGCGATACGAAGGGCTAAGGA